>NZ_CAXPXK010000022.1:0-6656 GCF_964221125.1 Alloalcanivorax sp. | reverse complement strand
GGCAAGGCCATGACGTTCCGCTGTCGACAGAAAAGGCTCGACGTCATCCGCCGCCTCTCGCCAGTTGATGGCGTTCACGGCTTGCGTCAGTGCCGCACCCAACCAGGCCGCGTCGACCACCGTATCCGTCCCCTGCCACGGCCCGGCCTGACGCAGCGCGGCCTGCAGGTGGCTCAAATTCGGCGCCACACCGTGCTTGATATACCAATTGAAGTCGAACCAGTCCCGCCCCTTCAGATAGCCCCGGCAAAGCAGAGCATGGATTTTCAACGCGAAATTACTGGCCAGGTCCTGGCTGCGCACCTCGAAATCCAGAGGAAAATCCAAGTAATGGGATTCGAACCCACTGCCCGCCGGGGGCCGGGTATCGATCTCCAGTTTAACGCGCAGTTTTCTTCCGGAATCGGTTTGCATGAAAGAGAGGTCCAGCTGCCGACCGATGGAGTCGTCTTTAAGCATCGCCTGCCGCACGGCACGGTCCATCTTTCCCCGATCGGAAAGCTCCGCGTGAACACCAAACTCCAGCAGCACCTCTTTCAGCACATCACAATACGGCTGCCACTCGAAGTCTCTATCGGGTTCGATAAGAATAAAATCCAGATCCTCCGAAAAGCGCGGCAACCCATGCAGTATTCGCAGACTGCTGCCACCCTGGAACGCCGCCACCTCATAGAAATTCGCCCGCCATAAGCCATACAGCGCGACTTCCTGAAGAATCTCCTTGAGGGCGTGCTCCTCCTGAAGCGCATCCGTGCACGCGTAGCGCGCCAGGCGCTGACGCAACAGATCAATCATCGGCCAAATCCTTTTGTAGCGCGTCGATCAAACGCTGCATGCGGCGATGCTTATACACCGCCCGCAATGCGTCTATTTCTGAAACGTCCGCCGATTTCCAGGCTTGCTCATCAATTCGCAGCCCCTGAAACAGCGCGGTTTTTCCCGGCCATTCTTCCTTACGCAAGCAGAGTAAATCCAGCAATGCGCGCAACGGCCTGGCAACTAGTGCCGGATGGCCGGACAAGACAGAGCGCTCAACACCGCGCAAAAAACCGCCAGGATTCAACGCCAACGGATAGAAACGGAACTCTCCGACCCCGGCGACAGTAACCAAATCCCGGCGCCGCCCCGGCGTGACCGCCTGAACCAAAGGCGTTGATTCAGGAATCCAACCGTGATGCGACAGCGCGGCCTCGAACGACACATAGGCCCCGGGATGAAGAGACTGAACAATCACGAAAGGGTGCGGCCGGTAGCCCGACACCACCGGGGACAACAAATAGCGACCACGGCGCAACCGCCACAGCTCCTGGGCGTGCAATGCGCGGTTCACCAGGTTGTAGCGCCGTTGATCGGTACCCCGAAGCAAGCGGGCCAGCTGCTTCTCGGTCAGCACCTGCTCCGTCAGTCCTTGATCGATCAGAGTCCGGGTCAATGTCTCCATACAATGTAGGATACTTTCATTTTTTGAAAGTATCCAACACTAATTGCCGGCCAGGTAGTCGGCGATACGCTGGGAGGCCCGGCCGTCGCCGTAGGGGTTGTGGGCGCGGCTCATGGCGTCCCAGGCGGCCTGGTCGGTGAGCAGGCGGTGCGCTTCATCGTGGATGGCGTCGGCGCCGGTGCCCACCAGCTTCACCGTGCCGGCGTCCACCGCGTCCGGGCGCTCGGTGGTGTCGCGCATCACCAGCACCGGCTTGCCCAGCGACGGCGCCTCTTCCTGGATGCCGCCGGAGTCGGTGAGGATCAGCGTCGCGTTGCTCATCAGCCAGACGAACGGCAGGTAGTCCTGGGGCTCGATCAGGTGCACGTTGGGCCGGCCGCTGAGCAGCCGGTTCACCGGCTCCTGCACGTTCGGGTTGAGGTGCACCGGGTAGACGAAATCGGTGCCCGGGTGCGCCTCGGCAAGCCGCGACACCGCCTGGCAGATGCGCTCGAAACCGCCGCCGAAGCTTTCCCGGCGGTGGCCGGTGATCAGCACCATGGGCCGCGCCAGGCCGTAGGGGAAACGCCCCGCCAGTTCATCGCGCAGAGCGGCGTCGCCGTCCAGGCGCGCCTTCACCCACAGCAGCGCGTCGATCACGGTGTTGCCGGTGGTGAGAATGCGGGCCTCGTCCACGCCCTCGGCCAGCAAGGCGTCGCGGGCGCTGGCGGTGGGCGCGAAGTGGGCGGCGGCGAGCACCCCGGTGAGCTTGCGGTTGGCCTCTTCCGGCCAGGGGGAAAGCAGATTGCCGGTGCGCAGCCCCGCTTCCACGTGGCCCACCGGCACCTTCTCGTAGAAGGCGGCCAGCGAGGCCGCCAGCGTGGTGGTGGTGTCGCCGTGCACCAGGATCATGTCCGGCTTCTCGGCGCGGATCACGTCGCGCAGGCCGAGCAGAATGCGGGTGGTGATGTCGTAGAGGTCCTGGCCCGGCGCCATGATGTCCAGATCGTGGTCCGGCGTGATCTCGAACAGCGCCAGCACCTGATCCAGCATCTCGCGGTGCTGGGCGGTCACGCACACCCGGCTGTCGAAGCGGGGGTCGGCGCCCAAAGCTTTCACCACTGGCGCCATTTTGATGGCCTCCGGGCGGGTGCCGAAGACACTGAGAATCCGCTTTCCGCTCACTAAGTCGCCTTTTCGCCAGTCATTTGGGGCCACGCGCCCGAAAGCCGGCTATTTTCTCATTAATCGCGGTGTAATTGTAGGCGCGGAACTCAGGCCGCGACGATGCGGAACCGCGTCGCGTTGGCGATCGGGCGGACTGTATTCTTATCTCGCTTCAAATCCACGATGCCGTAGCGGGACATCGTCTTCAAAGTACGGGACAAATTCCCGGGTTTGCGGCCGGTGGTTTCGGCCAGCGCTGAGATTGATTTCGGCTTCGTCTCGGTAATCACGCGAAGCAAGGCACGGTTATCATCACTCAGGACCTCCGCCAGCGATTTCATGGACGTAAACCAGACCTTGGGCTCACCCGGTTTCGGTTTGTACTCGCCCCGGGCAATAGATAGCATCCGTTCGCGAATCTTCTCCTGGGTCATAATGCCGATCACTATCGTTTTCATCGCTTCTTAACCTCCACCAGGACCCGGTCCACATCAAACCCTCCTTCCTGATCAACGATCGAGCCGTGCAAATCAAGCAAGCCAGCCAGGCCAGGGTCCTTTGACATATAACCATATCACCTGATGATAAATAGTAGCCGTATTCGAGTCCCGAGGGAAGGCTGACTATGACAAGGTCGAGCTCCCCGGTCTGTCGGTCAGAGACGATTGTGGATGTAGGAGATCGGCAAAAGTGTTGACAGAGCTTTCACGGTTGGGGAACACTGCCGGCTACTACGTACGAACATTCGTTCGTAATGCACAAAACAGAATAATAAGGGAGAGCAACCATGCACGTTTTGATCGTGGGCGCCGGCATCGCCGGCCTGACCGCCGCCATCGCGCTTCGCCACAAGGGCATCGACGCGACCATCATTGAACAGGCCCCGCGGCTTTCCGAGATCGGCGCCGGCATCCAGATCGCCAGCAACGGCTCGGTGGTGCTGCGCGAGCTCGGTCTGGAGCAGGCCGTGGCGGCCAAGTCGGTAATCCCGAAGTCGTTCGACATGCGTGATATCCGCAACGGCAAGCTGCTGTACGTGTCGCCGCTGGGCGAGGAAGGCGCGCAGCGCTGGGGCGCGCCGCTGTACAACATCCACCGCGCCGACCTGATCGAGATTCTCGCCGACGCCCTGCCCTCCGAGTCGGTGCGGCTCGGGGTGCACTGCACCGGCTTCACCCAGGACGACAACGGCGTCACCGTGCACGTGGAAGACGGCGACGACCTGCACGGCCATGTGCTGATCGCCGCCGACGGCATCCACTCGGTGATCCGCAAGCAGTTGTTCGGCGAGGACGACGTGCACTTCTCCAACATTCTGATGTGGCGGGCGCTGATTCCCGCCGAGAAGCTGGAAGGCATCGATCTGGATGAGCGCGGCAACTACTGGTTCGGCCCCGGCCGCACTCTGATCACCGACTGGATCCGCCCCAAGAATCTGTACAGCATTCTCGCCTCGGTGCCCTCCGGCGAGGTGCACCGCGAGTCCTGGACCGAGAGCGGCGACATCGAGGAGCTGCGCGCCTCCTTCGCCGACCTGGAGCCGCGCGCCCAGGCGATGATGGATCAGATCGACACCGCCTTCCTCACCGGCATGTTCTACCGCGACCCCCTCGACCGGTGGACCGACCGCCGCGTGACGCTGATGGGCGACGCCGCCCACCCGATGGTGCCGTTCCTGGCCCAGGGCGCCTGCCAGGGCATCGAGGACGCCTGGGTGCTGGCGACCATGCTGGAGCACTACGGCGAAGACAATCTGGAAACCGCGCTGGAAGAGTACGAGCAGCGCCGCCGCCCGCGCACCACCCGGGTTCAGTCCGGCGCCCGCGCCATGGTCAAGCTGGTGCACGAGTCCGAGCCGGAGCGCATCAAGGCGCGCAACGGCCGCTGGAAAGGCATGCAGCACATCGACCCGATGACCGAGGCCACCTGGGCGTTCGTGTGGGATTACAACGTGCTGGAAGAGGTCAAGCGCCCCGCCGGTGAAGTGCAGGGCCTGTCCGCCACCCGCGAAGACAAGAAGATGGAGCGCCCGGAAAGCCAGCGCGCCTTCGATATGTGGAAGTCCGCGTTCACCGCCGAGGACGTGGCGCGCGGCCACGACGGCATGCGTGAAGGCTACGACCGCTTCCTCACCACCCACTTCCCGGCGCCGGACGACCTGTCCGTGGAGAACGCCGAGCTGGGCGGCGTGGAAGCGCTGCGCGTGCGCGCCGCCGGCGCCACCGCCGCCGACAATCGCACCACCGTGCTGCACTTCCACGGCGGCGGCTACATGCTCGGCTCCGCCAAGGGCTCGGTGGAGTACGCCGGCCGGCTGGCCAAGGCGGTGGGCGGCGACTGCGTCACCGTGGACTACCGGCTGGCCCCGGAAAACCCCTACCCGGCGGCGCTCGACGACGCGGTGGACGCCTACCGCGGGTTGGTCAACAGCGGCGTGGCCCCGTCGCGGATTCTGCTCAGCGCAGAAAATCGTCGGCCTGGCCGCCAGCATCACCGACGTACACGCACTGGGTCTGGAAGTCACCCAGGGCATGCTGCTGCTGGAAGGGTTCTACTGGGATCAGGACGACGAAGCGCGCCAGTGGAACAAACGCTTCAAGGACAAGACCGGCAAGATGCCCAACATGCTCAACGCCGCCACCTACTCAGCGGTCACCAACTACCTGAACGCCGCCCAGGAGCTGGGCACCGACGACGCCGACGCGGTGCTGGCCTACCTGCACGAGCAGGAGATCAACGACCTGTTCGCCAAGAACGGCCGCATCCGCCGGGACGGCCAGATGGTCCACGACGTCTATCTCTATGAAGTGAAAAGCCCGAAAGAGTCCGACGGCGAGGGCTACTTCTACATCACCGAGCCTGGACGCCGAGACCCTGATAGAATGGTGCCGCGAAAATATGGCCGCGTATAAAGTGCCGAAAATCGTCGACTTCGTGGACGCCCTGCCCAAGAACGGCAGCGGCAAGATCATGTGGCGGGAAGTACAGGACCTATGAGCGAACCGAAAATACGGCGCACCCGCAACGGCGCGCGTCTGCCGGCCGACCAGACGACACCGCGCTACCTCGGCGAGAACATCGAGAAGGACCTGCGGGAGGTCAGCGAGCGGACCGGCGGCGGCACCATGCAAAGCCGCATCCTGGTGGCCGCCATCGCCCTGTTCGCCGAACGCGGCTACGAAAACCTCAACATGCGCACCCTGGCCGGCTGGGTGGGTCTCAAGGCCCCCACCCTCTACAACTACTACGCCTCCAAGGAGCAGCTGCTGGTCGAAGCCATCGAGTTGGGCATGACCGACTTCTTCAGCTACATCCTGGAAGGCATCGACGAAGTGCCCCGGGAAGAGCGGCTGTTCGAAATCGTGCGCCGGCACGCCGGCTACAAAATGCGCCACCGGCTGATCGCCCGCGCCAACGACCGCCTGATCGATCCCCAATTCGCGCGCATGTTCCTGCCCGAGGACACCTCCCGGCACTTCAGCGGCCGCATGGCCGGCTACCGCCACACCGTCCAGGACCTGGTGCGCGACTACGTCGACGACGACGCCCCGGTGAGCCCCAAGGTGGTCACCCTGGCCCTGCTCAGCCAGTGCGACCGCATGGCCTACTGGTACAACCCCAAGGGCTCAATGACGCCCGAGCAAGCGCTCGAACAGGTCAGTATTCTGATTCGCCGGATGCTGGGCACCGCCGCCTGAAAAGGCGGCTGCTAGGAGGGGCGGAAGACGTCTTCCAGCGTGTCGACTTCATAGGGACGGTCAATCCAGCCTTCCAGTTCGGCGCGGGTGGCGCGCTCCAGCCGGGCATCGATCTCAGCGGGCACGTCACCGAAACGGCGCACCAACTGACGACGCAGGATGGCCCGGGCCTCATTGGTGGAGCCTTGCTCAAGGCCTTGCTGCAGGCCGGTTTGGTGGTGTTGGTCCTTCCATTCCTGGGCGATGTCTCGAATCATCTCTCTACCCTCTTGCAGATCATGCATCTCTGGAATCGTGACGTCCGGCAACCAATGGCGCAAGCGCCTTTGCAGCCACTCCACAAAGCTCTGCCGCAAGCTGATCAGTTCGGG
>NZ_CAXPXK010000021.1:0-11508 GCF_964221125.1 Alloalcanivorax sp. | reverse complement strand
CGTGGAGGCCGCATGCGGATAAGGCCCGGACAGCGCCTGATCCAGGTCTTGCTGGTGTGGGCGGCGCTGGCCGTCTTGCCGCTGGCGGCGCGCGGCAGGCCGGTGAGCGGATCGTCCGGCGGGTGGTGATCGGCCACCAGCCACGGCTCACCGGCGACGGCGCCACGACTGTCGAGCAGCAGCGTGACGGTGTGCGCGATGCCCACCGCCAGCGCCGCCGGCAGCCGCCGCTCCGCCGCCGGCGTCGGCCGCGCGCGCAGGCGGCGCAGGTCGTCCAGCGCCCAGGCGGCGCCGACCAGGCCTAACGCGGCCCACGCCAGTAGCGCCGGCGCCGCCAGATCCGGCAGCCAGACGCGCGCCGCCAGCGGCAAGACGGCCAGCGCCGCCCACACCAGCAAGACCTGGATCAGGCGCTGTCCGGGCCTTATCCGCATGCGGCCTCCACGGCGGTCTGGCGACCGCGATGCAGGATGCAGGATTCAGGATACAGGGGCGAGGCCTGGTTTTTTGTGGGAGCGGGCCATGCCCGCGAAAGGGAGCGAAGCTCCCGGCAGGATCCCAGAGACCCTGTCGGCAATCCGCTGTCCTGGCTCTCTGGAATCCTGCCGGCCGGCTTTGCCGGCCTTTCGCTTGCAGGCAAGCTCCCACAGGGCAAGCGCCTACAAGAGGTCCAGCCGCTCACGCCTCCTGGCTGCATCCTGAATCCTGCATCCTGTATCGACCGGAAGGCGATCATTGCCGGGGCGCCTCCACCTGCTCCAGCAGTTGCGCGAGCACCGATTCCACGGTCTGGCCTTCCAGTTCCGCGTCCACGCCCAGGCGCAGGCGGTGGCGCAGCACCGGCGCCGCCACCGCCTTGACGTCGTCGGGCACCACGAAGTCGCGGCCGCTGAGCAGCGCCTGGGTTTTGGCGGTGCGGGCCAGGGCGATGCTGGCGCGCGGGCTGCCGCCCTGGATCAGGCTGGGGTGCTCGCGGGTGGCGCGCACCAGGCGCAGCAGGTAGTCGATCAGGGCCGGGTCGATCAGCACCTGTTCGGCGCTGCGAGTCAGTTCCAGGATGCCGGCGGCGTCGGTGACCGGCGTCAGCTGCGCCGCGTCCAGGCTGTCCGGCAGCCGCCCGTCGAGCACCATCTCCACCATGCGCGATTCGTGCGCCTGGTCCGGGTAGTCGATCAGAATCTTGAACAGGAAGCGGTCCAGCTCCGCCTCCGGCAGCGGGTAGGTGCCTTCCTGGTCGAGCGGGTTCTGGGTGGCCAGCACCACGAACGGCGGCGCCAGCGGGAAGCTCTCGCCCTCGATGGTGATCTGCCGCTCCTGCATCACTTCCAGCAGCGCCGCCTGGGTCTTGGCCGGCGCCCGGTTGATCTCGTCGGCGAGCAGCAGGTTGGTGAAGGCCGGCCCCTTGCGCACCCGGAAGTCGCCGCTCTGGCTGTCGAACAGGGCGTGGCCGGTGACGTCCGAGGGCATCAGGTCGGGGGTGAACTGGATGCGCTGAAAGTCCAGCTCCAGCACCCGCGCCAGGCTGCGCGCCAGCAGCGTCTTGCCGAGCCCGGGCACGCCTTCGATCAGCACATGGCCGCCGGTGATCAGGGCGATCAGCACCTGCCGGGTGATCACCGGCTGGCCCACCAGCACCTGGTTGAGCTGCTCTTCGATGCGGCGCGCCAGGGCGCCGGCCTGTTCCGTCTGGCTGGTCATAAACGGCTCCTAAGGGTTTGCAGTATCGCCACCCGGTCCGCCCATTGCTGGCGGTCCCGGGGGCGCGGTGGTCGGGTGGCGC
The DNA here is from genome assembly GCF_964221125.1 of Alloalcanivorax sp. Lineage (NCBI taxonomy): Bacteria > Pseudomonadati > Pseudomonadota > Gammaproteobacteria > Oceanospirillales > Alcanivoracaceae > Alloalcanivorax > Alloalcanivorax sp. The sequence continues at coordinate 9,728 of NZ_CAXPXK010000021.1, read as the reverse complement.
CGCCGCTGTTCAGGGCGTCGCGCAGAGCGGCTTCGGGCAGGGCCAGCCGCTCGGCGGCGATCGCCAGGGCCTGGTCCCGGTCCGGGTGAAGCAGGTCCAGGCGCCGCCGCGCCTCGTCGCGCAGCGGCGCCGTTAGCCGCTCGCTCTGGCCGGTGCGCCAATGGAAATGGCCCAGCGCCAGCAGGTGGCCGAGGTAATCGGTGCGGTCCGCTTCGGCGGCGTGCCACTGCGGCCCGGGGCGCGGCAGACGCCGCCACAGCCAGGCCGCCAGGGCGAGCAACAGGGCCAGCATCAGCGGCCAGGCGTGCTGCCACAGCCAAAGCGGCAGCGGCGGCATGTCGATGCCCTGCACGAACCACACCGGGCCGTCGCCGATCAGCTGCTCCAGCAGCCAGGCGTGGTCGAAATAGTGCAGGTGCTGGTTGTCCCACAGCGTCAGGCCGGCGAGCACGGTCATCTGCCCGTCGCCCCAGGACAGGTGGACCAGTTGCGCGCCCTCCGCATTGTCGGCCTTGGAGGACGGCAGCGCCGGCAGCAGGTCGGTGGGACGATGCTGCAGGGCCTGGCCGGGCGAGGCCAGCAGTTGCCGCCGGTCGCCGTCCGCGAACACCCAGGTTGCCGGCGCCGGTAACGGCGGCGCTTCGCAGGTGAGCGCCTCGCACTGCGGCGACAGGTCGCCGTCGTTGTCGCCCAGGCAATACTCCAGGAACAGGCTTTCCATGGGCTGGAAGCGGTCCAGCAGGGTGGTGAAGGGGTCGTCCTCGGAGTCGGTCTCCACGGCGACGGCGTGCAGGCCCAGCGGCGTCAGTAGCGGGTCGTCGTTGCCGCCGGTCCGCTCGCTGTTTCCGTCCTTGTCCCCGGTTTCGTCGGCCACGTAGTGATAGGCCGGGCGGGCGGCGACGATCAGATGGCCGCCGCGCTGCACCCAGTCGAACAGGGCGTCGATCCGACCGCTGCCCAGCTCGCCCCGGTATTCGTCCAGAATCAGGGTGGTGCCGGTGTCCGGCAGCGGGAACAGGGCGCCGGTGCTGAAGATCCGGCGGGTGGGGCGCTGCCAGTTTTCCAGCAGGGTCTGGGCGGCCAGGTAGGGGTTGCCGCGCACCGAGGCGTCCGGCGCCGCCGGTGCCATATAGCGTACCGGCTCGGTGGCCCAGACATAGAACACCAGGGCGGCGACCACCAGCAGCAGCGCCAGGCCGCCCCAGAATCTGCCGCGCCGCCGGCTCATGTTCTTGCCTCCGCCGGGCGCAGTCCGCGCCATTGGTCATAGAGCGCCTGGACCTGTTCCGGCGTGGTGGGGCGGTGCGCCCAGGCGGTGCGGGTCCAGGCCTCGGTGAGCCGTTCCAGGTAGACCACCGCCGGGGTGTCGCCCAGCAGCCGCCGGTAGGCGCGCAGGCAGTCCTGCTCGGTGGCGCCGGGGGTGAGCGGCGTGGGGTGCCGGCGGAAAAAGGTCACCAGGGTGTCGCGCAGCAGCAGTGCCAGGGCCTCACGCACCCGGCCCTGGCGCAGCGCGTCGTCCAGGGCGCCGGCCAGGTCCGCCGGCAGATTCTCGGCGCGGGTGTCCAGGCCCGCCACCTGCACCGGCATGGCGGTGGGCGACCGGCGCAGCGGCGAGCCGGGGAGGCGGCGCAGCAAGGCCCAGGCGATCACCGCCAGCAGCGCCACCAGCAACGTCCAGCCGATGGCGTGGATCAGGCCTTCCGGCAGCGCCAGCGGGTCGCCCCGCTCGTTGTCCCGCTGGCCGTCGATCAGCCGTTGCAGCAGGTCCCGCCACCAGCTGTCGCTGTCGTCGTCGCGGAATTGTTCCTTCAGGCGGCGCTCTTCGCGCAGCGCCATGGGCATGAAAGTGTCCGAGGCGAGCAGCTCCACGGCCTGCTGCTTGCTGTCTTGTTGCTCGGCGTTGCCCGGCGCCGGCAGGCCGCCCAGGCACAGCACCATCAGCGCCAGCGCCCCGGCGCCCCGGCTCAGGCCCAGCGCGGCGCGGCGCTTGCCGATGCGGGTCAGGCCCAGCTGCAGGTCCCAGCCTTCCAGGTGGGTGCGCTGATTCAGGTAGAGGGCGAAGGAGGTGGCCACGTACAGCGGCTCGGTGACGGTCAGCACCAGATACCAGAACAGGTTGCCCAGGGCCCAGTGCAGGCGGCTCTGCTCGCCGAACCAGACGCTGAACTCCAGGTTGAACTGCCACGGCGCCAGGGTGATCACCAGCAGAATCAGCGCCACCGTCATCAGGTGTTCCAGGGTGAGCAGGGTGAACGTCAGCGTGGCCGGGCGCTGGCCGGGGGCGCGCAGCAACACGGCGATGCGTCCGGAAGCGGCGTCGCCGCGGTTGCCTTCCAGCTGCCAGACGCCGGTAAGCATGCCCCGCGCCGGGCTCAGCCGCCGCCAGGTGAGCTGCCCGAACAGCCCATTCAGGCCGTACTCCCGAAAGCCTTTGAGCAGGGCCCAGGGGCCGGGATAGTCATCGAACAGGGCGCGGCTGTAGAACGCCAGCAGCGGCCTTTCCCACAGCGGCTTGAGCCACCAGAACAGCAGCATCGGCCAGATGCTCTGCCAGGCGGCGGCGAGGCCGGCCAGCGCCAGGAAGGGCAACCCGGTGAACACCACCCACACCAGCGCCGCCGACCGCCACCAGTGCCGGTACAGGCGCGTGCCCATATCCATGGCCTGCCAGCACGAGCGGGGTGCCAGGCGGGCGTTGAGCTTATTCAGGTCCATGCCGCCCTCCCTGGCGCCGGCGTTGCCGGCCGGCGAACAGCAGGTACAGCGCCAGCAATGCCCAGCAGGCGGCGCCCACGCCGTACTTGATCTGCGGCGCCAGCTCCCGGGACGACCAGAACGCCTCGATGAACGCGGCCAGCACCAGCAGCGCGAACACGCCGTACATCACCGGCAGGCATTCGCCGGCGGCGCGCCGCAGGGCGTCCACCCGGCGCCAGGAGCCGGGCGCCAGCACCGCCCAGCCCATGCGCAGGCCGGCGCCGCCGGCCAGGAAGATGGCGATCAGCTCCGGCGCGCCGTGGGCGATCACGAAGGTGAAGAACGGCTGCGCGGCGCCGGCCCGGGTCAGGTGGCCGGCGGCGGCGCCGAAGAAGCTGCCGTTGAAGAGCATCGCCACCAGCGCGCCCACGCCCAGCAGCAGGCCGCCGGCGAAGGTGCGGAAAGCGATGCCGATGTTGTTGTAGATGTAGTAGCCGAACATCATCACATCGTCCTGGCGGTCGCGGCCGCTGACGTCGCGCAGCTCCGGGTGGTACATCTCTTCCAGTTCGGCCACCTGCTGCGGGCCCACCACGGTGTGCACCAGCTCCGGGTCGTGCAGGATCATCGCCCACACCAGGCCGGCGGACAGCACGAAGCAGAGCGTGCTGACCAGATGCCAGCGCCACTGATAACGCACCGCGCGTGGGAAGCCGCCGGTGAAAAACGCCACCAGCCCGGGCAGCAGCGGGGTGCGGTAGCGGTACAGCTGGCGGTGGGCGCGCAGCATCAGGTCGTTGAGGTATTCCTGCAGCGCCAGGCTGTAGCCGCGCTCGCGGGCCAGCGCCAGCTGGTGGCAGAGGCTCTGGTAGTCGGCGGTGAAATCGGTGAGCGCCGACGCCTTCGGGCGGCGGCGGGCTTCCAGCGCGGTGAGACTGGTTTCCAGCCGTTCCCACTGGGGCCGGTAACGCTGCTCGAACTGGCTCTGCCTCATGCGCCCCCCAACACGTGCCGGGCCACCCGCTGCAGTTTTTCCCGGGCGGCGGCGGGCGCCAGCTCCGGGTAGGCGAGGGCGGCGAGCTCCTCCTGACGCTCGGCGGAGAGCCGCGCGCCCCGGTCGGTGAAGGCCAGCAACACCAGTTGGTCGTCGCGGCTCAGCGGCCAGTCCGGCGCTTCGCTGTCGCCGTCCTGGTAGGGCCGCGCCGGGCGCGCCGGCGGCGTGTGGATCACCAGGGTGTCGGCGGCCAGGTCGCCGAGGCGCTGCGAGCGCCGGGTGATCAGCATCACCACGAAGCCGGTGAGATAGAACATCGGAAACAGATCGGCGGTGCGCAGCAGGTTACGCACCAGGCTGCCGTTAAAGCCCAGCGGCGCGCCGTTGCCGTGCACCACCGCCAGGCCCATCATCCGTTTGCCCGGCGTACGCCCCTGCCAGAGTGCTTCGAACAACACCGGGTAAAACCATTCCATCAAGAACAGCATCACCAGGTAGAGGCCCATGCCGCCGCGCCCGAACAGCATCAGCGGAATCGCGACCAGCGCCAGCGCCAGGCCGCGAATCGCCAGATCGATCCCGTAGGCCAGGGCGCGCGGCAGCGGCCCGGCCAGGGACAGCGTCAGGCGCGCCCCCTCCGGTGTATCGATGTGCAGCTGGTCATCAATCCGCACGGCCGCCCCGGCGCATGAGCTGCATGGCGAGCAGGAACAGCACCACCGTCAGCGACACCTGAACGATGGCCAGGGTGCGCACCGGCGGCGGGTTCAGGCACTGCACCACATAGCCGCAAAAATAGAACAGCAGCAGGAAACACAGCCAGGTGAGCGAACGCGGGTGCAGCGTGATCGGCGCCGCCGCCATTAACGCCAGCGGGCCGTAGAGCACCGCCGCCATGATCACGGCGGCGAAGGTGGGCGTGTCCGGCGGCGCGAACCAGAACAGACCGGCGATACCGAGAACCAGCAGCAGAATATAGGTGATGCGCGGAAGGGCGCTCAGCATGGTGTTCCCCCTCGGTTGGGTTTAGTGGGCGGGCGCCAACTGGCGCGCCAGGGTGGCGAGCCGCCGGCCCAACGCCTTGGCGATGGCGTTCTCGTCGTCGCTGGTGTCGCGGCCGCGCCCGTCGCTGCCGGACACATGGCTGGCCCCGTAGGGCGTGCCGCCGCCGGTGGTGCGTGTCAGCGCCGCCTCCGAATAGGGCACCCCGGCCAGCACCATGCCGTGGTGCAGCAGCGGCAGCATCATCGACAGCAGGGTGCTCTCCTGGCCGCCGTGGAGACTGGCGGAGGCGGTGAACACACCGGCCGGACGGCCGATCAGCGCGCCGGACATCCACAGGTCGCTGCTCTGGTCGAGAAAATACTTGAGCGGCGCCGCCATGTTGCCGAAGCGGGTCGGCGAGCCCAATGCCAGACCGGCACAGCCGGCCAGATCGTCCAGAGTGGCGTAGGGGGCGCCGCTGTCCGGCACCGGCGGGGCGCTGGCCTCGTGATCCGGAGACACCGGCGGCACGGTGCGCAGGCGCGCCTGCAGGCCGGCGCCTTCCACGCCGCGGGCCACTTGCTGCGCCAGCCGCGCCACGCCGCCGGTGCGGCTGTAATAAAGGATCAGCACATAGGGGTTGAGGGCCGCGTCGCTCACGGCGTCACCAGTTCCAGAACCGTTTCCGGCGGGCGTCCGATCACCGCCCGGTCGCCTTTCACCAGCACCGGCCGTTCCAGCAGTTTGGGATAGCGGGCGATGGCGTTGATCACGGTGTCGTCGTCGGCGTCCCGGCTCAACCCGGCTTCCTTGTACTCCGCTTCTTTAGGGCGTACCAGATCGTGGGCGCGGTCCAGGCGCAACTGTTTTACCAGAGTGCGGACGGTTTCCGCGTCCGGCGGTGTATCAAGATACTTGACGATGGTCGGGGTGATGCCGTTTTCTTCCAGCAGCGCCAATGCCTGCCGGGATTTGGAACAGCGGGGATTATGGTAGAGCGTGTATTCGGCCATGGCGTCACGTTGTCGTCTGATAGGATGGGAGCATTGTAAGGCACCGACCCGCAGCTACAAGCGTGCCGCTACGCGATTAAAGGAAGCAGTGTGAATCAGGACCTGGAAAGCAGTGAAGAAGATCCGGTAATTCCGTTCCGGGCAAGGGCGCAATCGGTGTGGGCGTTTCTCAAACTGTTGCGCCGCCAGTTCGTGGAGGACGGTTGTCAGTCCAGCGCGGCGGCGCTCACCTACACCACGCTGTTCGCCATCGTGCCGATCATGACGGTGATGTTCGCGGTGATCGCCGCGATCCCGGCGCTGAACGAACGGGGCATGGTGATCCAGGAGTGGGCCTTTGAATATTTCGTGCCGTCCGCCGGCGCCGAGATTCTCGAATACCTGAGCAAGTTTTCCCGCCAGGCCACCAACCTGACCGGCGCCGGCGTACTGATTCTGATCGTCACGGCGATTTTGATGCTGCGCACCATCGAGCAGTCCCTGAACCGCATCTGGAAAATCCGCCAGCCGCGCAAGGGCCGGGTCAGCCTGATGATGTACTGGGCGGTGCTCTCCCTGGGCCCGCTGTTGCTGGGGGCGGGGCTCGGCATCTCGTCCTATCTGACCTCGCTGTCGCTGGTCAGCGACACCGTGGCCTACCTGGGCGGGGTGCGGTTCTGGCTGACGCTGTTGCCGTTTTTTCTGACCACCTCGGTGCTCGCCTTGCTCTACATCGTGGTGCCCAACACCTCGGTGCCGCTGCGCCAGGGGCTGATCGGCGCGGCGTTCGCGGCGTTGCTGTTCGAGCTGGCCAAGGCCGCGTTCGCCCAGTTCATCAAGCACGCGCCCAACTATCAGGTGGTCTATGGCGCCTTTGCCGCGGTGCCGCTGTTTCTGTTATGGATTTATATTTCCTGGATGCTGGTGCTGTTCGGCGCCGAGCTGGTGCGGGCCCTGGTGGTGTTTCAGGAGCATCAGCGGCGGGTGCCGCGCATGCAGGCGCTGATGCGGTTGCTGAACGTGCTCTGGGAACGCCAGCGTGACGGGCGGACCCTGCACGGCAACGAGGTGCGGCGGGTGATGCAGGACTCCGGCATCACCCACTGGGACGAAGTCCGCAACCTGCTGCAGGACTGCCATCTGATCCGCCGCACCGAGGAGGGCGGCTATGTGCTGATCCGCGATCTGCGCGCGCTCACCATGGCCGAGCTGCTGACCCTGGTGCCCTGGCCGGCGGAGCAGCAGCTGCGTATTCACGCCAACGGCAAGGAGCCCTGGGAAGCGGCGCTCAAGCAACGCTGCGATCAGGCCCGGGAAGGCCTGCGCCGGCCGCTGGATTTCAACCTGGAGGCGCTGTTCGGCAACCGGTTGGAGGAAAGCGCGGATGTAAAAGAGGAGGAAAATCGTGACAACCGCTAGGATTGCCCGACAAGCCGTGGTGAGTGGCCGTGTCCAGGGTGTGTATTATCGGGCTTCCACCCAGCAACAGGCGCGCCGTCTGGCGGTCGCCGGCTGGGTGCGCAACCGCCCCGACGGCAGCGTCGAGGCGTGGCTGGAAGGCGCCCCCGACGCGGTCGAGGCGCTGCTCGCCTGGATGCGGCGCGGCCCCGCGGGCGCTCGGGTCACGGACATCACCGTCACCGAGACGCTGCCCCGGAACGACGCCGATTTCGTAGTAACCGAATAAAGAGGCTTCGCCCATGAAGCAGGTGGAAATGGTTAACGGGCACTTGCGCTTCCCGACGCTGCTCAGCGGTGACGGCGAGCCGGTGATTTTACTGCACGGTTTTCCCGATACCCATGAAAACTGGGCGGTGCAGATGAAGCTGATCGCCGACGCGGGCTACACCTGCCTCGCGCCGGCCCTGCGCGGCTACGCGCCGTCCTGTCAGCCCGGCAACGGCGACTATTCCCTGCACGCCGCGGTGGACGACCTGCTGGTGTTCGCCAATCAACTGGGCGGGCGCGTGCATCTGATCGGCCACGACTGGGGCGCCGCCGTGGGCTACCTGGCCTGCGCCCGCTACCCGGACACCTTCTGCACCTTCACCGCGCTGGCGATTCCGCCGCTCAAGCGCCTGCCCCAGGCGCTACTGAAAGTGCCCGAGCAGATCAAACTGAGCGGCTACATGCAGTTCTTCCAGTTGCCCATGGCGCCGGAAGCCTGGCTGAAGAAGGATGATTTTTCCGGCATCGACAAACTCTGGCAACGCTGGTCGCCGGACTGGGAGCCGGGCCTCTACCTGGAGAACGCCAAGCATACCCTGCGCGAGCCGGGCGTGCTGCCCGCCGCGCTGGGCTGGTACCGGCATCTGATCCGCCTGTGGCGCAAGGAGCAGCGTGAGACCCAGGAGTGGCTGGGCATGAACATCACGGTGCCCACCCAGGTGCTGATCGGCGAACAGGACGGCTGCATGAGCCCGCGCCTGCTCGACCACACCGTCAACCACGGCGACTTCCCCGGCGGGCTGCGCGTGGAGCGGGTGTCCGGCGCCGGCCACTTCCTGCATCTGGAGCGTCCCGAGACCGTTGCCGATTTGCTTATCGCTCATCTTAAGCGGGGTGAGTGCCTGGCTTAGGTCTCTGGGATCCTGCCGGCCGGCCTTGCCGGCCTTTCGCGGGCAGGGCCCGCTCCCACAAGCCCGCTCCCACAAGCCGGCCCGGGTAGTCTATAATGCGCGCCCCGAATCCCAGCAGTCAGGAGTGCCCCCATGACGGTGATCCGCCAGGACGATCTGATTCAAAGCGTTGCCGATGCCCTGCAGTACATCTCTTACTACCACCCGGTGGACTTTATCCGCGCGGTGAAGGAAGCCTACGAGCGGGAAGAGAGTAAAGCGGCCAAGGACGCCATGGCGCAGATTCTGGTGAATTCCCGCATGTCCGCCATGGGGCGCCGGCCGATCTGCCAGGACACCGGCATCGTCACCGTGTTCTGTAAGGTGGGCATGAACGTGACGTTCGAGAGCGACATGAGCCTGGACGACATGATCAACGAGGGCGTGCGCCGGGCTTACAACCACCCGGACAACGTGCTGCGCGCCTCGGTGCTGGCGGACCCGGACGGCAAGCGCGCCAACACCAAGGACAACACGCCGGCGGTGATCAACTACTCCATCGTGCCCGGCGACACCGTTGAGATCGACGTGGCGGCCAAGGGCGGCGGCTCCGAGGCGAAGTCCAAGTTCGCCATGCTCAACCCGTCCGATTCGGTGGTCGACTGGGTGCTCGAGCAGGTGCCGAAGATGGGCGCCGGCTGGTGCCCGCCGGGCATGCTCGGCATCGGTATCGGCGGCACCGCCGAGAAGGCCATGCTGATCGCCAAGGAGTCCCTGATGGACCCCATCGACATCCACGAGCTGCAGGCGCGGGGCGCGCAAACCCGTTCCGAGGAACTGCGCCTGGAGCTGTTCGAGAAGGTCAACGCCCTGGGCATCGGCGCCCAGGGCCTGGGCGGCCTGACCACGGTGCTGGATGTGAAGGTGGCGGATTACCCCACCCACGCCGCCAACAAGCCGGTGGCAATCATCCCCAACTGCGCCGCCACCCGCCACGCCCACTTTATCCTCGACGGCACCGGCCCGGCGGATCTGCAGGCGCCGGACCTGGAAGAATGGCCGGATATCGCCTGGGGCAACGACGAGGGCGCCAAGCGCGTCAACCTGGACACCGTGACCCCGGAAGAGGTGCAGACCTGGCAGCCCGGCGACACCATCCTGCTGTCCGGCAAGCTGCTCACCGGCCGTGACGCGGCGCATAAGCGCATGGTGGACATGATCGCCAAGGGCGAGGAACTGCCGGTGGACTTCACCAACCGCTTTATCTACTACGTGGGTCCGGTGGATCCGGTGGGCGACGAAGTGGTGGGCCCGGCCGGCCCGACCACCGCCACCCGCATGGATAAGTTCACCCGCACCATGCTGGAGAAGACCGGTCTGATCGGCATGGTCGGCAAGGCCGAGCGTGGCGACACCGCCATCGAGGCGATCAAGGACAACAAGGCCGTCTACCTGATGGCCGTGGGCGGCGCCGCCTATCTGGTGTCCAAGGCGATCCGCAAA
>NZ_CAXPXK010000020.1:0-29794 GCF_964221125.1 Alloalcanivorax sp. | reverse complement strand
GAACCCTGTGGGAGCGGGCCTCGCCCGCGAAAGGGGCGAAGCCCCGGCAGGATTCCAGAGGCCTCTGGAATCCCGCCGGCAAGCCAAGCTTACCTTTCGCGGGCAGGGCCCGCTCCCACAAGGCAAGCTCCCACAATCACTTCTTCCGATTAAACCCCCAGGCCCCACGGCGCCCCTCGCGCTGCACATCCATGTCGTTGCGGATCTGGGCGTGGCTGATCAGCGCGAAAATAAAGGTGCCGCCGATAATGTTACCCGCCAGGGTGGGCAGGCCGAAGCGCAGGAAGAAGTCGCCCCAGCTCACCTTGCCGTCGAACACCAGATACAGAATCTCGCTGGCGCCGACGATGATGTGCGGGAACTCACCGATCGCCACCACATAGGTCATGATCAGAATCACCCAGGCTTTGGCCTGGTCCGCGGACGGCATCACCCACACCATGGTGGCGATCATCCAGCCTGCGACGATGCTCTTGGAAAACATCGAGAAGGGGTCGTTCTCCATCACTTTTTCGCCGATCGCCACGAAGGCGTCGTTCACTTCCGGTGAGAACATCGGCAGATGCAGGAAGGTGAAGGCGGCGATGCCGGCGCCCAGCACGTTGCCCGCCAACACCACGCCCCACAGCCGCATCAGGCTGCCCAGGTTGCCCCGGGTGGGGTGGCTCATGAACGGCAGCACGGCGGTCACGGTGTTTTCGGTGAACAGCTGCTGGCGGGCCAGGATCACGATCAGAAAGCCCAGGGTGTAGCCCATGCTTTCGATCAGAAAGCCGGCGTCGCTATCCGGCACATGGGCGTGCAGCAGGCCGCGCGCCACCATCGAGGCGCTCATGGAAATGCCGGCGGCGATCGCCGACCAGAGCAGCGCCATGGCGTCGCGCTCCAGCTCTTTCTCGCCGCTGATGCGCAGGCGCTCGTGGACCGCCGCCGCCTTGGACGGCAGGGCGGCTTCCCGGCGCCGGTCCTGTTCGTCGTGGCTTTCTTCGTCCTCGTCCCCGTTGTCGTCGCGGGCCTCGTCGCGCTCCCGTTTGACGGCTTCTTCCCAGGGCGTGTCGTCCTGGTCGTTATCCCTCGAATCCTGATCGTCGTGCGCCAAAGGGGCTCTCCTGGTGGGAAGTAAGAATCACACTATAACGGCTGTCGGCCTCAGCCACCCAGCACCAAGGCGATCCCCAGGCCGTAAAGCAGCAGAACCGCCAGGCTCTCGAAGCCGATGCCGCCGGGGCCGTGCTGCTCACGGCGTATCAGGCCCATCAGCAGGAAGCCGGTCATCAGGATCGACAACGACACCCACAGCAGCAGGCCGTCGTCCATCTGCTTATAGATGGAGCCCTCCCGGTAGGCGATATCCGAGGCGGCGGTGAACAGGGTGTCGAAGGCGTTGCCGCCGATGATGCCGCCCACCGCCAGGGTCAGGGCGCCGCGCCGCACCGCCGCCACCGAGGTGACCAGCTCCGGCAGCGAGGTGGCGGTGGCGGTGAGCAGCAGGCCCACCGTGGTCTGCTGCAGGCCGGTGTGCCGGGCGACGCCGCTGGCGGCGGCTTCCAGCACGAAGCCGGACAGGCCGAGCAGGGCGGCCAGGCCCACGAACACCAGCAGCAGCCGGGTCAGCGACAGGCGCAGATTGTCCTCCTCGGGGACGTCCTCGCGGGTCTCCCGGGTGCGGGCCGGCCGCCACATGGGTTCGTCGCGCACCCGCTGCACCAGATGCAGGCCGTACATATAGATCGCCAGCAGCGCCGGCGTGGCCGGGTGGATGCCGAACACCGTCACCGCCGGCGAGAAGGCGCCCACCAGAATGATCGCCATCAGCGTGATCAGCAGGGCGCCCTGCATCAGGTTGGCGGCGGAGGCGGCGGCGTGTTCCAGGTTGGCGCGCCGGTAGGCGATGTCCGCCACGGCCAGAAACGCGGTCTGCACCGCGATGCCGCCCAGGGCGTTGCTCAGGGCCAGATCGGCATGGCCTTTCCAGGCGGCGGTCACCGACAGCACGCTACCGGACAGCGAAGTGGTGGCGCCTAATAACACCGCGCCGGCCAGCGCTTCGCCGGCACGGGTGCGGTCCGCCAGCTCGTCCACCACGGCGGTGATCCTGACGCCGGCGGTGGCAATCACCGCCACGCAGGCGGCGAACGCCAGCAGGCTCAGGGGCAGGGATGCTTGCAGGGTGTCGATGGCGGGCTCCCGGTCGGCTCAATGAGCGCCAAGGATACCCAGCGTGCCCGGCCGGTGCGAACCGGTTACAGATTACGTACAGATGTGCACTAAATATTTTGGCACCATGCTTTGTCTTTTAATTGTACTATCGTGCCAGAAATAAGGCGAAGCCATGACTCTATCCTTTTTCCGCCTGGGCCTGCTGGCCCTGTTCAGTGCCCTGCTGATGCTCTCCGGCTGCAATTCCTCCGGCAGCGACGACGGCGATAGTATCGCCGAGCAGCCCCGCGATCCGGCCCCCGAGCCGGAGCCGGAACCGGAGCCGGACCCCGGCCCGGAGGCCCGCGACACGGTGCTGACCCCGGCCGCCGAGCTGGTGCCGGTGATTCTGGTGGACCGGCTCGCCAACCAGAGCGGCCAGCTCGACGCCGACATCCGCGAGCGCCTGTTCAAAACCGAGCCGGTGGATGAGCTGGCCGTGCACCGGGTGCAGATGTATTGCCTGTCGCGGCTGTACCAGACCGAGCTGGCGATCAATGACGCCTTGCTGGGCTGGCGCAACGCCTACCCGGCCGGCACCGATCCGGTCACCTGGCTGGAGCGGGCCGCCGAGGAAGAGCTGGTCACGCTGCTGGCGGATTACGGCGAGCACCTTTACGCCGCCGCCGTGCGGCCGCTGGACCCCAACGCGGATTCTGAATGCGCGCCGTTCGCCGCCGACGACACCCTGCCCAAACCGGAAACCGACGACCCCGCGCTCAACGCGCTGCTCGCCGCCATGAACGAGGTGCAACGCGGGGCGCGCGACTACCGCCTGGCGGTGGAGCGCTTCCAGGCCAGCAACCTGAGCGCCTCGTTCGCCGACCTGCGCGCGCCCCTGGCGGTGATGGCCGACGGCATCCAGACCCTGCGCGGCATCGCCCGCGACCAGGGCCTGCAGCGCATGAAGGCGGCGCTCACCAACCTGTCCGGGCGCGCCGACGGCACCGGCGGTTCCGGCTCCATTCCCCGCCTGGACGCCTGGCTGGTGAACCTGGGCGCGCTGGACACCACCGGCATGGACGACCGGGTCGCCGGCGACGTCACGCAGCTGTTCGACGACCTGCTCAACAAGACCGGCTTCCTCAACTGGCTGGACAATCACCGCGACGACATCAAGGACGACGACGCCCGCGCGCTGGTGTTCGAACAGATCGAAGCGGTCCGCCTGCAACTGCAGCGGATGCGCGTGGATCCGTCCCGCCAACCGGCCTCGATTCTGCAGGACGAGACCGACGGACGGGTTACAAAAATGGCCATAAGCAACGCCATGCAGCGTCTGGAACAGGAAAGTGAAACGCTCTACGCTGCCATGCTTGATTTGGCCGGCGCACTGGCCGGGCTGCTCGCCGTGCTGGTTCTGGCGGCCGGTTTGCTGCGCCATCGGCTTCACCATCAACGGGGATAAGAGGGAAAAGATGGTATCCGTGATCAATAAGGGCCGCGCCGCCGCCGCGCTGGCCGCCGCCGTCGCCTGCGCACCGGCGCTGGCCGAGGAACGCACCGACCCGCAGGGCTGGAACGCGTCCGCCATGGGCGTCTATGTGATCGAGGATTCGGACCGCTTTGACGTCGATTACGGCGCCGGCATCCGCTTCGGCCTGGGCCGTCAGATCAGCGAGAAATGGGATCTGGAGTGGAACGGTTTCGGTAACTCCCTGCAGCGCAACCGGGGTTCCGGGCAGCACTGGCAGTACGGCGTGGGCGCCGACGCGCTGCGCTATATGTACCGGGAAGGGCCGTCGCCCTATCTGCTGGTGGGCGGCGGCGGTGTCTACACCGATTCCACCGCCGGCACCGACACCAACGGCTACCTGAACGCCGGCGCCGGTCTGCACTTCCGCGAAATCTGGGGCTCCATGGGCCTGCGCGCGGAGCTGCGTTACGTGATGGATTTCTCCGACGACGGCAGCCACAACGAGCCGTTCGGTGACGTGCGCGCCCTGGTGGGCCTGACCTTCCCGCTGTTCGGCGGCGGTGACTACGGCACTACCCGGGTCATCGAACGCGAGCGCGTGGTGATCAAGCCGGTGCCGATGGGGCCGCCGGAAGTGCTGCACGGGGTGAACTTCGAGTTCGATTCCGCGCGCCTCACGCCCAACGCCAAGACCGTGCTGCGCGGCGTGGCGGAACGCCTGCTGGCGCACTCCGACAACGAGGTGGAGATCGCCGGGCACACCGACTCGAAAGGGTCCGACGAGTACAACCAGGCCCTGTCCGAGCGGCGCGCCGAATCGGTGCGTGATTTCCTGATCGATCTGGGTGTTGATCCGGGCCGCCTGCAGGCCCGCGGTTACGGCGACACCCGTCCGGTGGACAGCAACGCCACCGACGAGGGCCGCGAGCGTAACCGCCGCATCGAAATGCGGCGCATCAACTAACGGACGCTAAAGCGAGTCGAGAAAGGCGCCCAGGTGCTGGTTCACCGCCTCGGGCGCTTCCATCTGGATCCAGTGGCCGAGATCGTCGAGCAGCACCACCTCGCGCAGATCGTCCATCATCGTCGGCATGCGCTCCAGCGCCTTGCCGGCGAACTGGATCACCGGATCTTCCTTACCGGCGATGAACAGCGCCGGCGGATGGATGCGTTCGCGTCCGTCCTCTTTCTGCTGCCGCCAGGACGCGTCCATGGCCCGGTACCAGTTGATCGGTCCGGTCAGGCCGCTGTGCTGGAAGCGTTCCACGTACACGTCCAGGTCCGATTCCCGCATCCAGTCCGGCTGGCCGCCGGTGGGCGGCTGCAGAATGTCGAGCAGGCCGGTGACCGGTTTTTCGGCGCGGAATTTTTCCTGCATGCCGGGGCCGGACAGGGCGTGGTACATGCGGCGTAGAAAGTCGCGCACGTCCGCTTCCAGTTCCTGCTCCGGCACCTCCGGCTGCTGGAAATAGAGCTGATAGAAGAAACGCTCGCCGAAGGCGGCGCGCATCTGCTCGGTGGGCGCCTTGGGGCCCAGGCCCGGGTAGGGCACCGACAGGCCGGCCACCGCGCGCACCCGGCCCGGCTCGCTGCGCGCCACCTGCCAGGCCAGGGCGCAGCCCCAGTCGTGGCCGATCACCACGGCGCGCTCGGCGCCGAACGCATCGAGAATACCCATCACATCCGCCACCAGCTTGTCCTGCCGGTAGGCGTCCACCGCCTTGGGCGCGTCGCTGAAGCCGTAGCCGCGCAGATCCGGCGCCAGCACATGGAAGCCCTTGGCGGCCAGAAACGGCATCTGATAGCGCCAGGAATAGCCGCACTCCGGGAAGCCGTGCAGCAGGATCACCGCCGGGTCGGCCGGGTCACCGGCGCTGCGCACATGAAAATTAAGGCCGTTGGCCGGCACCTTCTGTTCTCGAATCTCGGTCATTGGGCGTTCCCCAGGTAGTCCATGTAGTCCTCGCGCAGGTGGCGCTTGGACACCTTGCCGGTGGCGGTATGCGGCAGCTCGTCCACGTAGATCACGTCGTCGGGCAGCTGCCATTTGGCGATGCTGCCGGCCATGTGGTCGAGCAGCGCCTGCTTGTCCCGCGCCGCGTCGGCGTGGGGCACCACGATCAGCAGCGGCCGCTCGTCCCATTTCGGGTGCGGCACGCCGATCACCGCGCACTCCTGCACGTCCGGGTGGGCGGCGGCCAGGTTTTCCAGATCAATGGAGCTGATCCACTCGCCGCCGGATTTGATCAGGTCCTTGGCCCGGTCGACGATGTAGAGCACCCCGTCCGGGGTCAGTTTGGCCATATCGCCGGTGGCGAACCAGCCGTCCTTGTCGAACGCCTTGGCGCTCGCCTCGTCGTTATTGAAGTAGGCGCGGATCACCGTGGGGCCCTTGACCAACAGCTCGCCCACCGCCTCGCCGTCCTGGGGCACTTCGTTGCCGTCCTCGTCCACCAGCTTCATGCGCACGCCGAACAGCTGCCGGCCCTGGGTGGTTTTCAGTTCGATGCGCTCTTCCAGGGGCAGCTCCGCCTGGCCTTCGGTCAGGGTGCTCATGGTGCCGGTGGGGTTCATTTCGGTCATCCCCCAGCCCTGCATCACGTCCACCTGATAGTCCTGCTCGAACGCCCGCACCATGCTGCGCGGCGCCGCCGAGCCGCCGATCGACACGCGCTTGAGCGCGCCCGGCTTGCGCCCGTGGCGCTTCATTTCCGCGAGCAGGCCGAGCCACACCGTGGGCACGCCCCAGGCGGAGTCCACGCTTTCCTCGTCCATCAACCGGAACAGGCTGTCGCCGTCCAGCGCCGGGCCCGGCATGATCAGCGACGCCCCGGCCAGCGGCGCCATATAGGGCAGCCCCCAGGCGTTGACGTGGAACATGGGCACCACCGGCAGCACCCGGTCGCCCACCGGGAAGGAGCCGCTGGCGCACACCATGGTGAACATCGCCTGCAGCAGGCAGGAGCGGTGCGAATAGAGCGCGCCCTTGGGGGCGCCGGTGGTGCCGGAGGTGTAGCACAGTGCGCAGGCGGTGTTTTCGTCCAGTTGCGGCCAGTCGTAGTGGTCCGGCTGGCCGTCCAGCAGGTCCTCGTAGCAGAGCAGGTCCTGGCCGTCGGGCATATGGGCGCGGTCGGTCATCGCCACATAGCGGGTGTGTTCCGGGAACTGGTCCCGCAGGCCGGACACCAGCGGCGCGAAGGTGGTGTCGAAGAACAGCAGGCTGTCGTCCGCGTGGTTGACGATATAGGCCATCTGGTCCGCCGGCAGGCGCGGGTTGATGGTATGGCAGACCGCGCCGATACCGGCGATGGCGTAATACAGCTCCAGGTGGCGGTAGCCGTTCCAGGCCAGGGTGGCGACCCGGTCGCCGGGCTTCACGCCCAACGCCACCAGGCCGTGGGCCAGCCGCGCCACCCGCTGCAGGGTCCGTGCGTAGCTCTGGCGGTGCAGGCCGCCCTCGACCGTGACCGATACGATTTCCGCCTTGCGGTGAATGCGGGCGCCGTAATCCAGCACGTCGATCAACGACAGCGGCGCCTCCATCATCAGCCCTTTCAGCATCTAAAAATCTCCCGAGCGCGATAGTTATTTTGAACGCGTGTTTTGAAATAAGGCCGTGCAATTCATACCGGGCGGGACCAGGGTGGTCAAGGCGATGTTAACGGCGCGCCGGTGGCGGTGTTACTTGAGGTAACAGTAACACCGGAAAAGCGACGATTATTTTCGGGAAAAGGGAAACAAAAGGCGTGAATTAATAGAGCACCCGGGCCGTCCGATGGAGCCGCTGACCACGCGGCGGCACAAACTGTGTGAAATTGTTTCGTCGCTTTGGACGTTAATCACCGTGTACGGGGCGTATTCGGCCATCACCGCGTTTTTTTTCGCGGCCGTGGAGCGGCGGCACGGCGCCGGGGGATTGTCCGCCGGTTTTATTCCGTTCATGCTCAAAGCACTGAATTCAGTGGCTTTCAGCCGCACATAGGATAGCTTTGTTGACCTATCTCAACGCGGCGGAAGACCGGAAAAAGTTAAATGAGCAGGCTGGACAGAAATATTTTTGTGCGCACATACTACCAAGTATGTAGTTCACCAGAAGAGCGCTGATGGGACCGAAAAACGGCGCCGGGAACATGCATAAAAAAGCACAGTAAACAAAAAAGATTGTTGCGTACCGGGCAGTGTTGCCGGGTACGACAGCGAGATGCCGAGCAGTCGGCAGAAAAACAACAACCGTGGAGAGCGTCATGTTGAAACCCATTTTCACCTTTCTCGCCGCCTCGCTGCTGCTGGTAGGTACCGCCAGCGCCGAGACAGTGAAACTCGCCCTGATCGATCCCCTTACCGGGCCCATGGCCGCCGCCGGTCAGCCCGCGTTCGAGCACCTCAAGTACGAAGCCAAGCGCATCAACGCCAATGGCGGCCTTAACGGCCAGGACCTGGAAATCGTCGGCCTGGACAACAAAGTGAACCCGCAGGAAAGCCTCGTGCAGCTGCAGAAGGCGATCGATGACGGTGTCCGCTACGTGACCCAGGGCAACGGTTCTTCCGTGGCCTCCGCGTTGATCTCCGCCATTGAGAAGCACAACCAGCGCAACCCCGGCGAAGAAGTGCTGTATCTGAACTACGCCGCCGTGGACCCCGCGTTCACCAACGAGCGTTGTTCCTACTGGCACTTCCGGTTCGACGCCAACGCCGACATGAAAATGAACGCGTTGACCGACCACATCGCCGCCAACGACGACATCAAGAAGGTGTACCTGATCAACCAGGACTACAGCTTCGGTCAGGCGGTATCCAAAGCGGCCCGGGAAATGCTGAAAGAGAAGCGTCCGGACATCGAGATCGTGGGTAACGATTTCCACCCGCTGGCGAAAGTGAAGGACTTCACCCCGTACGTGTCCAAGATCCAGTCCTCCGGCGCCGACGCGGTGATCACCGGTAACTGGGGCCAGGACATCACCCTGCTGGTGAAAGCGGCCGCCGAGTTCGGTCTGGAAGCCCCGTTCTTCACCTACTACGGCGCCAGCTCCGGCGTGGTCACCCAGCTGGGCGACAAGGGCGTGGATCGTATCTACCAGATCAACGAGTACTACGGTGAGTTCGAGGACCCGGAGATGGCCAAGCGTCAGACCGAGCTCTACGAACAGGCCGAGTGGGACTTCTACTACCTGCGTCTGAGCACCATGCTCGACATGCTCAAGAAGTCCGCCGACCAGGCCAAGAGCACCGATCCGGTTGATGTCGCCAAAGCGATGGAAGGCATGAAGCTCGAAACCACCACCGGTGAAGTGGTCATGCGTGCCGAGGATCACCAGATCCAGTTGCCTATGTTCATCTCCGTGATGAAGGACGACATGGAGTACGGCGCGGAAGGCACCGACTTCAACTTCAAGAAGGTGGCGCGTATCGACCGGGAAGCCGTGAGCCTGCCCACCACCTGCCGGATGCGTCGCCCCAAATAAACGGCGCCATTCTGTAACTCCAGTGACTAAGTAGTAGGAACAGCGGCGCGAGCCGCTGTTCCGGGAGCCTCGTCATGCTCGAAATTGTTATTTTTTCGACGCTGAACGGTATTTTATACGGCCTTTTGCTGTTCATGCTGTCCAGTGGTCTTACCCTCATCTTCTCGATGATGGGTGTGTTGAACTTTGCCCATGCCAGCTTCTACATGCTGGGTGCCTATTTCGCTTACACCATGGGCATGGAGATCGGCTTCTGGCCGGCTCTGCTGCTCGCCCCGATTCTGGTCGGTGGCCTCGGCGCCATGGTGGAAAAATTCGGCCTGCGCCGTGTCCACGAAAACGGCCACGTGGCCGAACTGCTGTTCACCTTCGGCCTGGCCTATGTGATTGACGAACTGGTGCAGTTGATCTGGGGTACCGTGGCGGTCTCCTACCGCGAGCCCGACTACATGCGCGAGCCGCTGTTCACCCTGTTCGGCACCGACTATTCGATTTTCCGCGGCGTGGTGATTCTGATCGCCGTGTTCATGTTTATCGCCCTCTGGTTCCTGCTCAAGAAAACCCGCGTCGGCATGATGATTCGCGCCGCGCTGACCCACGGCAACATGGTCGGCCACCTGGGCCACAACGTGCCGCGTCTGTTCATGGGCGTGTTCGGTTTCGGTTGTGCGCTGGCCGGTCTCGCCGGTGTGATCGGCGGCCCGCTGCTGGCCACCGAGCCGGGCATGGCGGTGACGCTGGGCCCGATCGTGTTCGTGGTGGTGGTGGTCGGCGGCATGGGGTCGCTGATCGGCGCTTTCTACGCCTCCCTGCTGATCGGCCTGATCCAGACGTTCTTCGTCGCCATCGACGCCTCCATCGCCGACATTCTTAACGCTTTCGGCATGAACGTGGATCCCTACGGTGAGGTGACCGGGATCACCCTGGCCAGCCTGGCGCCGATGACGCCGTTTATTCTGCTGGTGCTGATCCTGATATTCCGCCCCCGTGGCCTGATGGGAGAGCTTGAGCCATGAACGACATTACCGCAGTCGCACCGCGGCAGAATCGTTTCTCCTGGCGCGCTCTATCGCCCTGGTTGATCAGCGCGGCCGTGCTCCTGATTCTGCCCTTCGTTCTCGATAGCGGCACCGCCTTCACGCTGATGAACGTGATCGCCGTGAACATCGTGTTCGCCCTGTCCTACAACATGCTGCTCGGCCAGGGGGGCATGCTGTCCTTCGGCCACGCGGTGTTCTTCGGCCTCGGCAGTTACGCGGCCATGCACGCCATGAACGCCATCGACGAGGCGTCCTACGCCGGCGAAGGCTTCTGGGCGCACATCCCGGTGGTCAGCATGCCGCTGGTGGGCATGATCGCCGGCGGCCTGGTGGCGCTGGTCATCGGTTGGCCGTTCTGCCGCCGCGCCGGCACCGCCTTCGCTATGATCACCCTGGGTCTGGGCGAAATGGTGGCCGCCGCCGGCCAGATGTTCCCGTCCGTGTTCGGCGGTGAAGCCGGTATCTACGGCAACCGCATGGTCGGCCCGCAGTGGTTCGGTCTCGAGCTGGCCCAGGCCGCCGACGTGTACTGGTTCATGGCGTTCTGGACCTTCCTGGCGGTGTTCGCCATGTGGGCCTTCACCCGCACGCCGCTGGGCCGCATGTCCAACGCCGTGCGTGATAACGCGGACCGCTTGCAGTTCATCGGTTACCCGCCGCGCAACATCCGCTTCATGATCTTTATCGCCTCCGGTTCCTTCGGCGGTCTCGCCGGCGGCATGGCGGCGGTCAACTACGAGATCATCACTCCGGAATCGCTCGGTCTGATTCCGTCCGGCCTGGCGCTGCTGATGGCCGCCGTCGGCGGGCTGGGCGTGTTCTACGGCCCGATCGTCGGCGCCATCGTGGTGTCGCTGATGAACTCCATGCTCAGCGATTACACCGAAGCCTCGATCCTCTATGTGGGTCTGGTGTTCCTGGCGATCGTGATGTTCGCCCCGCGCGGTCTTGGCGGCGGCATCGAGCATGTCCGCGTGGCCGCCCGCGAAGGCACTCTGGGCAAACGTCTGCCCGGTTGGCTGACCGGCGCGGTGGCGGTGGTGTTGATCAGCCTGGGCCTGGTCCTGCTGATCGAGCTGCTGTTCCAGTGGCGCCACGGCGATGACGAGTTCGCCCAGTTCTTCGGCCTCAACTTCGTCGCCGAATCCGTGATGAGCTGGGTCTGGGCATTGATCCTGTTCGGTGCCGGTGTGGCGGTAATGCGCGTGACTAAAAAGTTTCGGGAGGACAACGCATGAGCGCCTTGTCTATTAAAAACCTGACCAAGAACTTCGGCCTCGCCGAGGTGATCTGCGGGGTCGACCTGGAAGTGGAAAAAGGCGAGGTACACGCCGTGATCGGCCCCAACGGGGCCGGCAAATCCACCTTCTTCAATCTGCTCTCCGGCGCCTTCGCCCCCACTGGCGGCGAGATCCGGCTGAACGGCGAGCGCATTGACGGCCTCACGCCGGAGAAGATTCAGCAGCGCGGCCTGTCCCGGTCTTTCCAGGTCAGCAACGTGTTCGTCAATCTCTCCGTGTTCGAGAACCTGCGCTGCGCCTGCTTCAAGACCGCCGGCTCCGGCTATGTGTTCTGGCGTCCGGCCAGCAAGATCAAGGCCGCCAACGAGCGCGCCGAGGAAGTGCTGGAGATGATCGGCCTGCAGGCGCTGCGTGATGTGCCGGCCGGGGCATTGCCCTATGCCAGCCAGCGCGCGTTGGAGATCGGCATGACCATCGCCTGCGGCGCCGAGGTGGTGATTCTCGACGAACCCACCGCCGGCATGAGCAACACCGAAACCGCCCAGGCGATCAGCCTGATCCGTCAGGTGGCCCAGGGCCGCACCCTGATGATCGTCGAGCACGACATGGGCGTGGTGTTCGAACTGGCCGACCGCATTTCGGTGCTGGTGTACGGCAAGATCGTCGCCACCGGTACACCGGAAGAAATCCGCAACGACCCGCGCGTCAAAGAGGCGTATCTGGGCGAGGAGGCCGCATGATGCTCGAAGTCCGGGATCTGAACGCGTATTACGGCAAAAGCCACATCCTTCACGGCGTTAATTTCACGCTTGAGGAAGGCGAGGTGGTATCGCTGTTGGGACGCAACGGGGTAGGGCGCTCCACCACCGTGAAATCGATCATGGGGGAAGTGCCGCCGCACGGTTCCATCCGCTTCCGCGGCAATGAAATCGCCGGTCTGCCCAACCATAAAATCTCCCGTCTGGGCCTGGGCTACGTGCCCGAGAACCGGGATATCTTCCCGACCCTGACGGTGCGCCAGAACCTGGAGCTGGGGGTCAAGAACCCGCGCAAGCCGGGCAAATGGCGCGCCGAGCAGATGCTCGAGATGTTCCCCAACCTGGCGCAGCGCGCGGACGCCCCGGCGGGCGTGCTGTCCGGCGGTGAAAAGCAGATGCTCACCATCAGCCGCACCCTGATGGGGGATCCGGAGCTGATCATGATCGACGAGCCCACCGAAGGTCTGGCGCCGTTGATCGTCAAGCAGATCGGTGACCTGATCTCCGAGATCGCCAAAGCCGGTGTGTCCATTCTGCTGGTGGAGCAGAAGCTCTCCATCGCCATGGATATTTCCCACCGCGTGCTGGTCATGGGCCACGGTCAGATCGTGTTTGAAGGCACGCCGCAGGAACTGCGCGCCGACGAAGCGATTCGCCGCGAGTGGCTGGAAGTCTGATTCGATTTTGTTTGTGTTCCATCGTCAATGGGCTGGCCCGCTTCGGCGGGCTTTTTTTTGCACATTCAACGGTGTTGAAAATAATAAAATTACGACCTTAGTACTATTATTAATAAATGCCGCGGCGCCTATATTTATAGAGGTTACAAATGTCGACTGGACAGTCGAAACATCGTCCGCTCATACTGAAAATTCCTAAAAATCAAAAGTGAAGACAGCGTAATGGTTCTTCACGTCCGAGCACCACTCAGCCGCCGACACTGGCCCGACAGTTAACGCGGCAATAATGACAACGAACAGCCGGTAATACCGGTGACAGAACAACAACGAGGAGAGCTTTCATGTTGAAACCCCTGCTTTCGATGGTCGCCGCGACCGTCCTGCTGGTGGGCACCGCCAGCGCGGATACCGTTCGCATCGCGCTGATCGACCCGCTCACCGGTCCGATGGCCGCCGCCGGGCAATCCGCGCTCGATCATCTCAAATTCCATGCCGAGAAAATCAACGAGAACGGCGGCATCAACGGCGACAAACTGGAAATCGTCGGCCTCGACAACAAGGTCAATCCGCAAGAGAGCCTGGTGCAGCTGCAGAAGGCGATCGACGACGGCATCCGCTACGTGACCCAGGGCATGGGCTCTTCCGTGGGTTCCGCGCTGCTCGCCGCGGTCAACAAGCACAACCAGCGCAACCCCGGTGACGAGGTGCTCTACCTGAACATGGCGGCGGTGGACCCGGCCTTCACCAACGAGCGCTGTTCGTTCTGGCACTTCCGCTTCGACGCCCACGTGGACATGAAGATGAACGCCATGACCAGCTGGATCGAAGGCCGTGACGACATCAAGAAAGTCTACCTGATCAATCAGGACTACAGCTTCGGCCGCGCGGTCGCGGAAGCCGCCACCAAGATGCTCAAGGAAAAACGTCCGGACATTGAGATCGTCGGCCAGGATTTCCATCCGCTCGCCAAGGTGAAGGACTTCACCCCCTACGTGTCCAAGATTCAGTCGTCCGAAGCGGACGCCGTGATCACCGGTAACTGGGGCCAGGACATCACTCTGCTGGTGAAAGCGGCCGCCGATTACGGCCTGGATATGCCGTTCCTGACCTACTACGGCGCCATGGCCGGCGTGGTCACCCAGGTCGGCGAAGCCGGCGTGGACCGTATCTACCAGGTCAACGAGTACTACGGTGATTTCGACAAGCCGGAAATGGCCGAGCAGCAGGTCGCCATGTACGAAGACACCGGCTGGGACTACTACTGGCTGCGTCTGACCACCATGCTCTACATGATCGACGCCGCCGCCGAGAAAGCGGACAGCACCGATCCGGTGAAAGTCGCCTTCGCGATGGAAGACCTGAGCATCGAGACCACCACCGGTGAAGTAGTGATGCGCAAGTCCGACCACCAGATGCAGCTGCCGCTGTTCATCTCCGTGCTCAAGGACGATATGGAATACGGCGCCGAAGGCACCGATTTCAACTTCCACAAGATCGCGGAAATCAGCCGCGACGAAGTGAGCCTGCCCACCACCTGCAAGATGCGCCGTCCGAAGCAGGGCTGATCGCCGGCTCGCACAATAAGGCGCATAAAAAAAAGCCCGGCTCGAAGCCGGGCTTTTTTATGCGTGCTGCCTGGTGGCGGTTCAGAATACTTCGAACAGCCCGGCGGCACCGATGCCACCGCCCACGCACATGGTCACCACCACGTACTTGACGCCGCGGCGCTTGCCTTCGATCAGCGCGTGACCGGTCATGCGCGCACCGGACATGCCGTACGGGTGGCCGATGGAGATAGCGCCGCCGTTGACGTTGTACTTGTCCGGGTCGATGCCCAGCTTGTCACGGCTGTACAGGCACTGGCTGGCGAATGCTTCGTTCAGTTCCCACAGGCCGATGTCGTCGATGGTCAGACCGAAACGCTTGAGCAGCTTCGGCACCGCGAACACCGGGCCGATGCCCATTTCGTCCGGGTCACAGCCGGCCACGGCCATGCCGCGGTAGGCGCCCAGGGGCTGCAGGCCGAGACGCTCGGCTTCCTTGGCTTCCATCAGCACGCAGGCGCTGGCGCCGTCGGACAGCTGGGAGGCGTTACCGGCGGTGATGAACTTGCCTTCCTGAATGTTGAGGCCGTCCTTGAACACCGGCTTCAGGCTCTGCAGGCCTTCCAGGGTGGTCTCGGGGCGGTTGCCCTCGTCCTTGGCCAGGGTCACTTCCTTGTCGGAAATTTCCTTGGTCTCTTTGTTCATCACCTTCATGTTGGTGGTCAGGGGCACGATCTCGTCGTCGAACTTGCCTTCCTGCTGAGCCTTGGCGGTGCGCATCTGCGACTGGAACGCGTACTCGTCCTGGGCATCGCGGGACACGTTGTAGCGGTCGGCGACCACTTCAGCGGTTTCCAGCATGCTCATGTAGATGTCCGGACGGTGTTCCTTGAGCCACGGATCACGGGCGCGGAAGGTGTTCATCTTGTCGTTCTGCACCAGGGAGATGGACTCCAGGCCGCCGGCGACGGCCACGTCCATATTGTCGACCACGATTTCCTTGGCGGCGGTGGCGATGGCCATCAGGCCGGACGCGCACTGACGGTCAATGGTCATGCCGGCCACGGAGGTGGGCAGGCCACCGCGCAGGGCGGCCTGACGGGCCACGTTGCCGCTGGTGGAGCCCTGCTGCAGGGCGGCGCCCATGATCACGTCCTGGATGCTCTCCGGATCGATCTTGGCGCGCTCCACGGCGTGCTTGATCACGTGACCGCCCAGCGCCTGGGCCTGGGTGTCGTTGAACGCGCCCCGGTAGGCCTTGCCGATGGGAGTACGGGCGGTGGAAACGATGACTGCTTCTCTCATGATGAACCTCTTTAAGTAAGTTTGATGCCTTTGGCCTGCGCGGCCTTGGTCAGAATCTTGGTGACGTGCTCGCCGCCGTTGGTCATTTCACGGGCGTTACCCATGTCGCCGAGCTGCTCGAACTGAGCCGCGATGGCGTCCGGCGTGCGCTCTTCCTCGTTCAGGTAGATGCCGTCGCTTTCCATCAGCCGCACCATGGCGTAGCAGCCGGCGCCGGCCAGCACGATGCGCTGGTTGGGCGCCTGGTCGCTGGCCAGGAACAACACCGCCGGGGTGATCGCTTCCGGCTCCAGCAGGGCCAGCACTTCCTTGGGCATCAGGTCTTCGGTCATACGCGTGGCCGCGGTGGGCGCCACACAGTTTACCTTGATGTCGTACTTCTCGCCTTCCAGGCAGAGGGTATTCATCAGGCCGGCCACGCCCATTTTGGCGGCGCCGTAGTTGGCCTGGCCGAAGTTGCCGTACAGCCCGGAGGTGGAGGTGGTCATGATCACGCGGCCGTACTTCTGCTCGCGCATTACCGGCCACACTGCCCGGGTGCAGATCGCGGAGCCGGTCAGATGCACCGCCACCACTTTGTCCCAGTCCGACATCTCCATCTTGGCGAAGCTCTTGTCGCGCAGGATGCCGGCGTTGTTCACCAGGATGTCGATACGGCCCCACTGGTCCAGGGTCTGCTGGACCATGGCGCCGACCTGTTCCTCGCTGGACACGTCGGCGCCGTTGGCGATCGCTTCACCGCCGGCGGCCTTGATCTCGGCGACCACTTTCTCCGCCGCTTCGCTGGAACCGCCGGTGCCGTCGCGGGCGCCGCCGAAATCATTGACCACCACCTTGGCGCCCAATTTGGCCAGCGACAGCGCGTGGGACTTACCCAGGCCGTTGGCGGCGCCGGTGACGATCGCCACCCGGCCCTCGAAATTAATACTCATGCTTTTCTCCTTCGGGGAGCTTCGAGCTCGGTTTATCCCAGAACAATCAGGCTCAGCCATTCACAGGCGATGGCCGGCTTGTCGACGCCGTCGATTTCCACCGAAATGGCATAACGGATCAGCAACTGATTGTCGCCACGCGGCTCCACGCCGGCCAGCTTGAAGTGGCCGCGCACCTGGGAGCCGGAGCGCACCGGGTTCAGGAAGCGCACCTTGTCGAAGCCGTAATTGATGCCCATCACCGTGCCCTGCACGCCGGGGACCACGTCCATGGCCATGGCGGAGAGCAGCGACAGGCTCAGGAAACCGTGGGCGATGGTGCCGCCGAACGGGGTTTCCTTGGCGGCCCGCTCCGGATCGATGTGAATCCATTGCGGGTCCTCGGTGAGATCGGCGAACTGATCGATGCGTTCCTGGGTCACCGGGAACCAGCGGGACGTGCCCAGATCCTGGTCCACCTTGGCTTTCAGTTCGTCCACGCTGAGCTTGTTATTGGACATTATAAAATCTCCCTCTCAGTAATCGCGCAGAGCAGCGAAACGGTCCGCGCAGTAGTTGGCGTCGCCCAGCGTTTCACCGCCGGCGCGGGCGCGCTTGAGGAAAAAGCCGATGTCGAATTCATCGGTCATGCCGATGCCGCCGTGCATCTGCACCGCTTCCTGGCCGGCCAGCAGCGCCACCCGGGCGGCCTTGGCCTTGGCGGCCAGCACCTGAACCTCGGCGTCGTCGGCGTTGCGGTCGCAGGCGTCCAGCGCCTGCATCGCCAGGGCGTCGCTCATGGACACTTCGCCCATCAGCAGCGCGGCGCGGTGCTGCAGCGCCTGGAAGGTGCCGATCAGGCGGCCGAACTGCTTGCGCTCCTTGAGGTACTGCAGGGTGCGCTCGAACGCTTCCCGGGCCAGGCCGGACAGTTCCGCGGCCAGCACCGCGCGGCCGGCGCGCAGGGCGGCGGCGAGGGCGGCGGCGCCGTCCGCCATCGGTTCGGCGGCGACGTTATCCAGGGTCACCCGGGCGGCGTTGCGGTCATCCACCATGCGGTTGCGCTCGATGCTCACGCCCTCGGCCTTGGGGTCGACCAGGAACAGCGCGGTGCTCTCGCCCTGGCGGGCCGCCACCAGCAGCAGGTCCGCCACGTGGGCGTCCAGCACCAGCAGTTTGCCGCCGCTCAGGGTGACGCCGTCACCGGCCGCCTTGGCTTCGGTCTTGATCGCTTCCGGACGGTGCTTGGCGCCGTCGTCCACCGCCAGGGCGGTGATCACGCTGCCCTCGGCGATCGCCGGCAGCCACTTCTGCTGCTGCTCGGCGCTGCCGCCGGTGGCCAGGGCGGTGGCGCCCAACACCGCAGTGGACAAGAACGGGGTCACCGACAGGTTACGGCCGATCTCACGGGCCACCAGGCCGGCGCCCACCAGGCCGAAGCCGATGCCGCCGTGCTCCTCGGGCACCAGGATGCCGGTCAGGCCGGACTCCACCATGGCGTGCCACAGCGGCTCGTCGTAGCCCTTCTCGTCGTTACGGTCGCGCAGTTCGCGCAGGTGGGATACCGGGCCCTTATCGGCCATCAGCCGCGCCACGGAATCCTGCAACATCTGTTGTTCGTCGTTAAGTTTCATCAGCGTCGACTCCTTATGCGTCCGGCAGGCCCAGCAGGCGTTTGGAAACAATCCCCAGCATCACCTCGGAGGTGCCGCCTTCGATGGAATTGCCCTTGGAACGGAGCCACTCGCGGGCGTATAGACCGCCCATGGTGCGCTCGCTTTCCCACTCCAGGCCTTCGGCGCCGAGGGCGTCCATCATCACTTCGTAGCGGCGCTTGTTGAGCTCGGTGCCGTAGTACTTGAGCACCGCGGACTGGGCGCCCACGCCCTGGCCGGCTTCCGCTTCTTCGCGGATCTTGCCCACCAGCGCCTGGAACGCCATCTGGTCGATTTCCAGCCGCGCGATGTCGGCGCGCAGGGCGGTGTCCGCCAGCTTGCCGTGCTCGGTGCCAACGTGCTCGGCGGCCAGCGGGCCCAGGGCGCGGCCCTTCAGGAAGCCCGGCGGTTCGCCGCCGATGTTGTTGCGCTCGTGGGTGAGCAGGTACTTGGCCACGTCCCAGCCACGGTTAAGCTCGCCGACGATCTGGTCCTTGCCGACCTTAACGTCGTCGAAGAAGGTTTCGCAGAACGGTGACTCGCCGGAGATCAGCTCGATCGGGCGGGTGCTGACGCCTTCGCTTTCCATATCGAACAGGGCGAAGGAAATGCCGTTGTGTTTGGTGGCGTTGGGGTCGGTGCGCACCAGACAGAAAATCCAGTCCGCTTTGTCCGCGTAGGAGGTCCAGATTTTCTGGCCGTTGACCAGGAAGTGGTCGCCCTTGTCTTCGGCGCGGGTCTGCAGGCTGGCCAGGTCGGAGCCGGCGTTGGGCTCGGAGTAGCCCTGGCACCAGCGGATCTCGCCCCGGCAGATCGGCGGCAGATGCTGTTGCTTGAGTTCCTCGCTGCCGAATTTCAGCAGCGCCGGGCCCAGCATCCAGAAACCGAAGTTGCTCACCGGCGTGCGCGCGTTGATGCGCTGCATTTCTTCGGCCAGCACCTCCGCCTCTTCCGGGCTCAGGCCGCCGCCGCCGTATTCCTTGGGCCACTGCGGCGCGGTCCAGCCCTTGTCGGCCATGCGCTCCATCCACACTTTCTGCGCTTCCGACTGGAACTGCCATTTACGGCCGCCCCAGCAGTGGTCCGCCTGGCTCTTCAGGGGCTGGCGCATTTCCTCGGGGCAGTTCGCCTCCAGCCAGGCCCGGGTTTCCGTGCGGAACTGTTCGAGATCCGACATCGCTCTCCTCCTCGAGCGCCTCCCTGGGCGGCCGACCGCCGGGGGCGGCGGGGCGCTTGGGAAGCTGTTATGAAATTGCTTTTCATTTATTTGAGTGTGACCGAAGTATGTTGGCCCCGTTCCAGGGCGTCCAGGGTCAAAAACGGCATGGTTAGCGGCAGTTGTGTCATCAGTGACCAGCGCGGCGGTGAAAAGGGTCAATGGTCCACTGTGAAATAAGTGGCACTATTGTGCTTTCGGGAAAATTCGTCAGGATGATTTCATGTCTGTTTCCGCGGCACCGACCATGGCCCCCCTTTCCGCCGACCTGGAGCACAGCCCCAGGGACACCATCCTGGACGCCTCGGCGCGCTGCTTTATGGAGCACGGCTTCAAGGCCACCAGCATCGACGACATCGCCCGCCGGCTGGGTGCCACCAAGGGCATGGTCTATCACTACTTCGATTCCAAATCGGACCTGTTCTTCGAGATCCACCAGCGCGCCATGGACGCCCTGGTGCAGGCGGTGGACCCGGAAGTGCGGCGCCGCGCCCCGGCCCTGGAACGGCTGCACGGCATGGCCCGCCGTCACGTGGAAACCCTGATCGAGACCCAGCACTACCAGCGCGCCGTGGTGGAGGGCGTGCAGATGCACCTGCGGGTGAGTACCACCGAAGCCCAGCGCCAGCGGCTGATGCAGCTGCAGGACCGGCGCCGCCGCTACGAGCAGGTGTTTTTAAAGGTGCTCAACCAGGGCATCGACGAGGGCGATCTCGACGCCACCGAACCGCGCATCGCCATCAAGCCGGTGCTCGGCGCGCTCAACTCGGTGATCAACTGGTACCACCCCCGCTACGACGACGCCCCCGGCAGCCGCGAGCGGCTGATCGACGGCGTCGTCACCGTGGCGCTGCGCGGCCTGGTCGCCTGAGCGCCGCTATTTCTTGTTCAGGAACTTGTCGAAGATGGCGCGGGTTTCGTCGCTGAACATGCGCTCGGCGAACAGCACCGATTCCTTCTTGATCTGCTCGCGAATGGCGTCGGCGCCGTGGCGGGTCAGCTGCTTGGTGTACTGCAGCGCCTGCGGCGGCTTGGCGGCCAGTTTCGCCCCCAGCTCCAGCGCCTTGTCGCGCAGCTCGTCGTCGCCGCACCGGTAGGCCACCAGACCCATGCGTTCCGCCTCGTCGGCGGTCAGGGTGTCGCCGGCGAGCAGCAGGCGGTTGGCGTTCTGGCGCCCCAGCAGGGCCGGCAGAATCAGGCTGGAGCCGGCTTCCGGCACCAGGCCCAGGTTGATGAAGGCGGTGTAGAAACGGGCGCTGTCCGCGGCGATCACCAGATCGCAGTGCAGCAGCAGGGTGGTGCCGATGCCGGTGGCGTTGCCGTGCACCGCCGCGATCACCGGCTTGTCCAGCTCGATCAGCCGGTGCACCAGATCCATCGCCGGGCTCTGCTTGCCGTCCTTGCGCGACTCCGGGTCGGCGTTCAGGAAGTCGCCGATGTCGTTGCCGGCGGTGAAGGCGCGGCCCTCGGCGTCCAGCAGCAGGGCGGTGAGGTCGTCCCGGTCCCGGTAGTGGTCCACCGCGCGGCTGATATCCCGGTACATCTCGCCGCTCAGGGCGTTGAGCTTGTCGGCCCGGTCCAGGGTCACTTCCAGTAATTTGCCGTGCTCGGTAACGCGGACATAGCCGCTTTGCAGTGCCAGGGCGCTCATGGTCTTCTCCCGTCTCTCGCCAAATAGCCAGTCAAAATATCGGAATTCCA
This sequence comes from Alloalcanivorax sp., assembly GCF_964221125.1. Classification (NCBI taxonomy): domain Bacteria; kingdom Pseudomonadati; phylum Pseudomonadota; class Gammaproteobacteria; order Oceanospirillales; family Alcanivoracaceae; genus Alloalcanivorax; species Alloalcanivorax sp. Next base: position 8,668 of record NZ_CAXPXK010000020.1, on the reverse strand, counting down.
TTTCGCAAAGCAAGCGCCACGGCAACCGCTGATCTATGCACCGCATTTATTCGGCAGGATTCAAAATATCAATTTCACTAACTAAGCGGGCTGTTCTAGGCTGTCTTCATTGCAACTCACACAGGCGACACCATGGCCCAGTTCCACCTTATCCGTCACGGCCAGGCGTCCTTCGGCGCCGCCAACTACGACAAGCTCTCCCAGCTGGGACACCAGCAGGCACGCTGGCTTGGCGAGTATTACCGTGTCCGTGGCGAGACCTTCGACGCGCTGGTCACCGGCGACCTGGTGCGCCACGTGGAAACCGGCGAGGGCATCCAGGAAGGGCTCGGCAGCAGTCTGGCCGCCGACCTGCAGCCCGGGCTCAACGAATTCGATTTCCACTCCATTGTCGACGCCTACCTGAGCGCCCACCCCGAGGAAGTGCCGCCGGAGGGCGCCTCCATGGCCGCCTTCTACCGGGTGCTGAAAAAAGCCATGCAGCGCTGGCAGGCCGGCCGTCTGGAGGGCAACCTGCCGGAAAGCTGGCAGGGTTTCTGCGACCGGGTGGCCGGCGCCATGGCGCACATCCAGGAACAGTACGCCGACCGCGACCGGGTGCTGGTGGTCAGCTCCGGCGGCGCCATCGCCATGTGGATGCGGCACATGCTCAACACCGCCGACGACGCCGTGGTGGAGCTCAACCTGCAGATTCGCAACACCGGGGTAACCCAGGGTTTCTTCAACAAGAACGTGTACCGCCTTTCCATTTTTAACCAGGTTCCGCATTTGGACCGGGAAGACCGCGGCGACGCCATTACTTACAGCTAGAACGGATCAAAGAGGCCGGGTCATAACGGCCGCCTTATTCAAGAGGAGAGCAACATGGATTTCGAACATTCAGAAAAGACCCAGGACCTGATCAACCAGGTACGCACCTTCATCGATAACGAAGTGGTGCCCGCCGAGCACACCTACCACGAGCAGCTCGAGCAGAACCCCTGGAAGACGCCGCCGATCCTGGACGAGCTCAAAGCCAAGGCGAAAGCCAAGGGCCTGTGGAACCTGTTCCTGCCCAAGGAACACGGCGAGCTGAGCCCGGGCCTGACCAACCTGGAATACGCCTCGCTGGCGGAACAGATGGGCCGCCACCACATCGCCTCCGAGTGCTTCAACTGCTCCGCGCCGGACACCGGCAACATGGAAGTGCTCGCCAAGTACGGCAACGAAGCCCAGAAGAAGCAGTGGCTCGAACCGCTGATGGAAGGCAAGATCCGCTCCGCGTTCGCGATGACCGAGCCGGAAGTGGCGTCCTCCGACGCCACCAACATCGAAACCTCCATCACCCGTGACGGCGACGATTACGTCATCAACGGCCGCAAGTTCTACATCAGCGGCGCGATGCGCGAATCCTGCGAAATCATGATCGTGATGGGCAAGACCGACCCGGACAACCCCAACCGCCACCAGCAGCAGTCGCAGATTCTGGTGCCGATGAACACCCCGGGTGTTAACGTCAAACGTCCGATGATGGTGCTCGGCTCCGTGGACGCGCCGGAAGGCCACGCCGAAGTGATCTTCGAAAACGTGCGCGTGCCCAAGGAAAACATCATCCTCGGCGAGGGCCGCGGCTTTGAAATCGCCCAGGGTCGCCTCGGCCCCGGCCGCATTCACCACTGCATGCGTCTGATCGGCGCCGCCCAGCGCGCCCTCGAGCTGATGTGCAAGCGCGCCAACGAGCGCGTGGTGTTCGGCCAGCCGATGATCAAGCACGGCTCCTGCCGCGAAGACATCGCCAAGAGCGCCTGTGAAATCGAGCAGGCCCGGCTGATGACCCTGAAAGCGGCCGACACCATGGACCGCTACGGCAACAAGGAAGCCAAGGAACTGATTGCCATGATCAAGATCGTGGCGCCCAATATGGCGCTCAACGTGGTCGACCGCGCCATGCAGATCCACGGCGCCGTGGGCCTCAGCCAGGACACCCCGCTGGCCGGCTTCTTCGCCTACGCCCGCACCCTGCGCCTGGCGGACGGGCCGGATCAGGTGCATATGATGCAGCTGGGTCGTAACCTGGCCAAGAAATACAGTGAGAACAGCTAACTGATAGTTAACAGTGAAGAGTTAACAGTTAATAGTTGACTGAGCGCAGCCATGGTTTTTGGGGGTGGCCCCAACGGCCATGGCTGCTTTGTCGCTTTTGAGCGTCGTCAATTTTTAAGGAGGTAGACATGTCCCAGGTGGATACCCTGGATACCGAGCGCCTCGCGGCCTATCTGGAAGCGAACGTCGCCGGCTTCAAAGGCCCGATCACCGCCGATAAATTCGAAGGCGGTCAGTCCAACCCCACCTTCCACATCAAGGCCGCCTCCGGCGAGTACGTGCTGCGCCGTCAGCCGCCGGGCAAGCTGCTCAAGTCCGCCCACGCCGTGGACCGGGAATTCCGGGTCATGAATGCCCTCCAGAACACCGACGTGCCGGTGCCGCGCATGTACCACCTGTGCGAGGACCGCGACGTGGTCGGCTCCATGTTCTACATCATGGAATTCTGCCAGGGCCGGATTTTCTGGGACGCGGCGATTCCGGAAGTGGACAACGCCCAGCGCACCGCCATGTATGATGAGATGAACCGGGTGCTGGCGGCGCTGCACGGCGTGGACGTGGACGCGGTGGGCCTCGCCGATTACGGCAAGCCGGGCAACTACTTCGAGCGTCAGATGGGCCGCTGGTCCAAGCAGTACCGCGCCTCCGAGATCAACCACATCCAGGCCATGGAAGATCTGATGGCGTGGCTGGAGAACAACCAGCCCGCCGACGACGGCCAGGTGTCCCTGGTGCACGGCGACTACCGCCTCGACAACATGATGTGGCACCCCACCGAACCCCGCGTGATCGCGGTGCTCGACTGGGAGCTGTCCACCCTCGGCCACCCGCTCGCGGACCTCGCCTATCAGTGCATGCAGCTGCGCATGCCCCAGGAGGGCGGCAACCTGTCCGGCCTGCAGGGCAAGGACCGCAAATCACTGGGCATTCCCACCGAGCAGGAATACGTCCAAGCCTATTGCCAACGCCGTGGCATCGATCATATCGACCACTGGGAATTCTATCTGGCGTTCAGTTTTTTCCGCCTGGCGGCCATCGCTCAGGGTGTCGCCAAGCGCGCCCAGGAAGGCAACGCCTCCAGCAAAAAAGCCGGCTGGGCCGCCCAGGTGGTGGAACCGCTTGCCTCCATGGCGATGCAGATCGTCCGCGAAGGGGCTTAGAAACACTTAATTGTGGGAGCGGGCCCCGCCCGCTCCCACAACACAATTGATTCGGGAGAGAAAGAATGAGCACCAAATTGTTTGATCTGAACGGCAAGATCGCCCTGGTCACCGGCGCCAGCCGTGGCATCGGCGAAGAAATCGCCAAGCTGCTCGCCGACCAGGGCGCCCACGTGATCGTTTCCAGCCGCAAAATCGACGACTGCCAGACCGTCGCCGACGCCATCAAGGCCGACGGCGGTTCCGCCGAAGCCTTCGCCTGCCACATCGGTGAAATGGCGCAGATCGAAGCGGTGTTCGGCCACATCAAGGACACCCACGGCAAGCTCGACATCCTGGTCAACAACGCCGCCGCCAACCCGTACTTCGGCCACATCCTGGATACCCCGGTCTCCGCGTTCGACAAGACCGTGGACGTGAACCTGCGCGGCTACTTCTACATGTCCGTGGAAGGCGCCAAACTGATGAAGGAAAACGGTGGCGGCGCCATCGTCAACACCGCCTCCATCAACGGTCTGTCGCCGGGCAACATGCAGGGCATCTACTCGATCTCCAAGGCGGCCGTGATCAGCATGACCAAATCCTTCGCCATGGAATGCGCCGAGTTCAACGTGCGCGTCAACGCGCTGCTGCCCGGCCTCACCAAGACCAAGTTCGCCGGCGCGCTGTTCCAGCAGGAAGAAATCTATAAAAGCGCCATCGCCCAGATTCCCATGCACCGCCACGCGGAACCCAAGGAAATGGCCGGCACCGTGCTTTACCTGGTGTCCGACGCGTCCAGCTACGTCACCGGTGAGTGTGTCGTCGTCGACGGTGGTTTCACCATCTAAACCGCCTGGAGGTTGTTATGGATCCGATGCTGGATTTCACCGGCAAGGTGGCCCTGATCACCGGCGCCGCCAGCGGCTTCGGCAAGTTGCTCGCCGCCGAGCTCGGCAAACGCGGTGCGCGGCTGGTGCTGGGCGACATCAACATGGACGCCCTGGATAAGCTGGCCGCCGACCTGGAAGGGCAGGGCGTCACCGCCCTGGCGCGCCGCTGCGACGTCTCCTCCGAGGCGGACTGCAAAGCCATGGTGGACACCGCAGTGGAACAGTTCGGCCGTCTCGACATGGCGGTGAACAACGCCGGCATCGCCCACGGCTTCATTCCCATCCACGAGCTCACCGGCGAGCTGCTGGACCAGCAGATGAACGTCAACGTCAAAGGCGTGATGTTCGGCATGAAGCACCAGATCCCAGCCATGAAAGCCAGCGGTGGCGGTGCCATCGTCAACACCAGCTCCATGGCCGGCATCGGCGGCGGGCCCAAGATCGGCGCCTACGCCGCCTCCAAGCACGCGGTGATCGGTCTCACCCGCACCGCCGCCGTGGAAAGCGGCCGCAAAAACATCCGCGTCAACGCCATCTGCCCCTACTACACCCGCACGCCCATGCTGGAAGGCAGCGAAGGGCTGGCCGCCGGTGGCGAAGCGGATCAGACTCTGGCGATGATGGCCGCCGGCAGCCCGATGAAACGCATCGGCGAACCGGAGGAGATCGTCGCCGTTATGCTGATGCTCCTGTCACCGGCCAACACCTACATGAACGGCCAGGCCATCGCGGTCGACGGCGGCGTCTCGGCCTTTTAAGACAACCCCTTGTGGGAGCTTGCTTGCAAGCGAAAGGCCGGCTTTGCCGGCCGGCAGGATCCCAGAGACGCTGATGGTGCTGCCGTCAAAGATCTCTCTGGCATCCTGCCGGGAGCTTCGCTCCCTTTCGCGGGCGGGGCCCGCTCCCACAAGGCAAGCTCCCTCAGGGTGCCCAGTTTAAGGAGAACAACCATGGCAAATCGTTTGGCAAATAAAATAACCGTGATAACCGGCGCCACCAGCGGCATCGGCGAAGCCACCGCCCGGCGCTTCATCGAAGAGGGCGCCACCGTGGTGCTGGCGGGCCGCTCCGAAGAGAAGGGCGAAGCGCTGGCGAAAGAGCTCGGCGAGCGCGCCGTGTTCAAGCGCACCGACATCATGAGCGAGGACGACATCGCCGCCCTGGTGGATTTCACCGTGGAAAAATTCGGCCGCCTGGACTGCCTGTTCAATAACGCCGGCGCCGGCGATCGCACCACCGTGGACAGCTTCGACGAAGACGAATTCGCGCGCATCATGCGCCTGCTGGTGGGCGCCCCGGCGTTCGGCATCAAGCACGCCGCCCGCGTCATGAAGGATAGCGGCGGCGGCAGCATCATCAACAACGCCAGCATCGCCGGCCACCGCCTCAACCAGGGCGGCTACCTGTACTCCGGCGCCAAGGCCGCCGTCGCCCACATGACCCGCCTGGCCGGCGCCGACCTGGGCCAGCACAACATCCGCGTCAACGCCATCTCCCCCGGCGCCGTCGCCACGCCGATCTTCTGGGGCGGCTCCCAGCGCGCCCAGACGCTCAGCGACGAAGAAAACCAGCGCAAGATGGAAAAGCTCGAAGCCAATCTCGCCAAAGCCACGCCGCTGCCCCGCGCCGGCCTGGCGGACGACATCGCCTTCGCCGCCGTCTTCCTGGCCAGCGACGAAGGCAGCTTCATCAACAGCCACGACCTGGTCGTCGACGGCGGCCGCATCGCCATGTTCAACGAGAAGAGTTGAGAAGCAGGCTGTGGGAGCGGGCCCTGCCCGCGAAAGGCAAGCAAAGCTTGCCGGCGGGATCCCAGAGAGGTCTGACCAAAGCACCAACAACGTCTCTGGAATCCTGCCGGGTGGCTAGAGCCACCCTTTCGCGGGCAAGGCCCGCTCGCACAAGGTGCCTGCCGCTGACAATCATGAGGAACCGTCATGAGTTATAAAACACTCACCGTCTCCACCGAGGGCCATATCGCCCGCATCACGCTCGACCGGCCGGACCGCCTCAACGCCATGAACGCGGGCTTCTGGAACGAGCTGCCGGCGGCGGTGCGGGCGCTGGACGCCGGCGGTGACATTCGTGCCATCGTCATCGACGCCAACGGCAAGCACTTCACCGCCGGCCTCGACCTGGGCATGTTCGGCACCCCGCCGGACCCGGCCGACGTCACCGCCCGGGTGCAGAAAGCGGCGCGCTTCCGCCACAACACCGCGCTCATGCAGCAGACCTTCAGCGCCCTGGAAGACTGCCGCGTACCGGTGATCGCCGCGCTCCACGGCGGCTGCATCGGCGGCGGCGTAGACCTGATCAGCGCCTGCGACCTGCGCTACGCCAGCCGCGACGCCTACCTCACCGTCTACGAAATCAACGTGGGCCTCACCGCCGACGTCGGCACCTTCCCGCGGCTCTGCAAACTGCTCCCCGAGGGCATCGTCCGCGAACTGGCCTACACCGGCCGGCGCATGGGCGCCGAGGAAGGCGAGCGTCGCGGCCTCTTCAACGAAGTGCTGGACAGCAAGGAAGCGACCCTGGAACGGGCCCTGGAAATGGCGAAGGAGATCGCCGGCAAATCACCGCTGGCGGTACACGGCTGCAAGCGCATGATCACCTACGCCCGCGACCACAACACCGCCGACAGCCTGGATTACGTGGTCACCTGGAACGCCGGCATGCTGCACAGCGAAGAAGTCATGGCCGCCGTCACCGCCGGCAAAACCGGCGAGCCCGGCGACTACACACCGCTCCCGCCCCTCAACGACGACGTCCAGGGCGGCGTTTAGAACCGGACTTTTGCGAGCGGGCCTTGTGGGAGCGGGCCCAGCCCGCGAAAGGGAGCGAAGCTCCCGGCAGGATTCCAGAGGGATTTCTGACGGCAGCACCAACAGCGTCTCTGGAATCCTGCCGGCCGGCAAAGCCGGCCTTTCGCTTGCAAGGCAAGCTCCTACAAGCGGTCAGCTTCAGGCGCTGTAGAAGACGGACTTCACTTCGAGGAATTCCTCGAGGCCGTAAACGCCCCACTCGCGGCCCACACCGGAGTGCTTGTAGCCGCCGAAGGGCGCCGGCGGATCCAGCTGCGCACCGTTCAGATGCACCATACCGGTCCGCAAACGGGCGGCCACCTTGGCGGCGTCCTCTTCGCTGGCGCCGTACACATAGCCGGACAGGCCGTAGTCCGAATCGTTGGCGATCGCCACCGCGTCGTCCACGTCCTTATAGGGCAGCATCACCAGCACCGGCCCGAAGATCTCCTCGCGGGCGATCAGCATCTGGTTGTTCACCTCGCTGAACACCGTCGGCCGCGCATAGAAACCGGTTTCCAGACCTTCCGGCTTGCCGGTACCGCCGCACACCAGCTTGGCGCCTTCCGCCTGACCCTTCTCGATCATCGACTGCACGCGCTTGAACTGTCGCTCGTTGGCGATCGGGCCGATCACCGTGTCCTTATCCGCCGGGTCGCCGACCTTCAGGCTCTCGCACACCTTGGCGGCGATCGCCTCGGCCTCGGCCAGCTTGTCCGCCGGCACCAGCATCCGCGACGGCGCGTTACAGCTCTGCCCGGTGTTGTTCATCATCGACGCCACACCGTGCTTCACCGCCTTCTCGAAATCCGCGTCCGGCAGAATGATATTGGCGGACTTGCCGCCCAGCTCCAGCGACACCTTCTTGAAGGTATCCGCCGCTTCCTTGCTCACCGACGCCCCGGCACGGGTGGAACCGGTCAGCGACACCACGTCCACGCGCGGGTCGGAAGAGAGCATCGGGCCCACTTCCGCGCCGTCGCCGTAAATCATATTGAACACGCCCTTGGGCAGGCCCGCTTCATCAATGATCTCGGCCAGCACATGGGCGGACAGCGGCGCGAACTCACTGGGCTTGAGCACCATGGTGCAGCCCGCCGCGATCGCCGGCGCCACCTTGCACATCACCTGGTTCATCGGCCAGTTCCACGGCGTGATCAACGCGCACACACCCGCCGGCTCACGGCGCACGGTGGCGCGGCCCAGCTTCTGCTCGAACGGAAACTCCCGCGCCGCGCCCAGCGTCGCCTTGGCGTGGCCCAGACCCATCGGCGCCTGCACCTTCGCCGCCAGACCGTGACGGGGCGCGCCCATCTCCCGGCTGATCGCCTCCGCCATATCATCCAGACGCGACTGATAAATCCCCATGATCTTCTCAAGCATCGCCAGACGCTCTTCCAACGGCGTCGCCGCGAAACTCTCGAACGCATCCCGCGCCGCCTGAATCGCCGCGTCCACATCCGCCTTACCGGCCAGATACACCGTCCCCTCGGACGCCTCCGTGGCCGGATTGATCACCTCATGGGCCTTAGCGTCGCCGCTGGGCTTCACCCAACCGCCGTTAATATAGAACTGGTCCAGATGTTTCATGAAACACTCTCCCGAAAAAACGAAACACAAAAAGTCGGCCGCAAGCGTCCAGCCACAAACCGCAAGCTAGAAGCAAACAACCGCACTTTGAAAGTCACAAGTTGAAAAACCAACCCAGGATGCCCCATCCCGAGTGAACGGGCCAGCAACCCAAGCCCAC
>NZ_CAXPXK010000019.1:0-19507 GCF_964221125.1 Alloalcanivorax sp. | reverse complement strand
GCATTCCGGTGGTCGCCCAGCACACCGGCTCGGATTCCGCCAGCGTGGTCTACGACGCGGTGCAGGCGGCCCAGTCCCGGGGCGCCGACGTGCTGATCGCGGACACCGCCGGCCGCCTGCACACCCGCGGCAATCTGATGGAAGAGCTGTCCAAGGTCACCCGGGTGATGAAAAAGCTGTCGCCGGACGCACCCCATGAGGTGCTGCTGGTGCTGGACGCCGGCACCGGCCAGAATGCCATCAATCAGGCCGAGGAGTTCCGCGACACCGCCGGGGTCACCGGCCTGGTGCTGACCAAGCTCGACGGCACCGCCAAGGGCGGCATTCTGTTCGCGCTGGCCAAGCGCACCGGTCTGCCGATCCGCTTTATCGGCGTCGGCGAACAGCTGGAAGATCTGCGCCCGTTCAACGCCGAGGAATTCGTGCAGGCGCTGTTCGAGGACGTGGCCCGATGAAGGACTCCCATGATCAAGTTTGATCGGGTCAGTAAACGCTACCCGAACGGCAAGGACGCCCTGCGTCGCATCAACTTCGAGCTGCCCGCCGGCCAGTTGACCTTTTTGACTGGCCATTCCGGTGCCGGCAAGTCGACGCTGCTCAAGCTGATCATGATGATCGAACGCCCGACCCAGGGGCAGGTGTTCGTGGAGGGCCAGAACCTGAACGGCTTCAGCACCCGCCAGGTGCCCTTCCTGCGCCGCAAGATCGGCATGGTGCACCAGAACCATCAGTTACTGTTCGACCGCAGCGTGTTCGACAACGTGGCGCTGCCGCTGGTGATCGCCGGTTTCGCCCGCGCCGACATCGGCAAGCGGGTGCGCGCGGCCCTGGACAAAGTGGGCCTGCTGAGCAAGGAAAAGCTCAACCCGATCATGCTGTCCGGCGGCGAGCAGCAGCGCGTGGGCATCGCCCGGGCGGTGGTCAACAAGCCGCCGCTGCTGCTCGCCGATGAGCCCCCCGGCAACCTGGACCCGGCGCTCAGCGCCGAGATCATGGACCTGTTCCATGACTTCGCCCGGGTCGGCGTGGCGGTGCTGATCGCCACCCACGACCTGTCGCTGATCGCCCGCCACCGGCACCGCCTGCTGACGCTGCGCGAAGGCCGCCTGATTCACGACGGCGAGGACGACGACCATGGCGCCTAACAGCCCCCGCGCCCGCCGGCCCGGCGGCGCCCGCAGCGCGCGTACTTCGCTGGGCGACCGCCTGCGGGCCTGGCGCCACCACCACCGGGACTCCCTGCGCGACGCCCTGAGCCGGATGCGCGCCGCCCCCTCCAGCGCCCTGATGACGGTGCTGGTGATCGCCATCGCCCTGGCGCTGCCCGCCGGCCTGGCGGTACTGCTGGACAACGCCCGCGTGATCACCAAGGGCTGGGACGGCAACGCCCACCTGTCCGTGTTCCTGGAAATGGACGTGGACGAGGACCGGCAACGGCGACTGGCCGACGACTGGGCGGACTTCGACACGGTGAAACGCACCGAGGTGATCACCCGCGCCCAGGCTCTGGACGAATTCAAGGCGCTGTCCGGTTTCGGCGACGTGCTCGAAGCCCTGCCGGACAACCCCCTGCCGCCGCTGATCGTGGTGTACCCGGACAACGCCGCCCCCGGCCAGGTGGAGGCGCTGCAAACGCGGCTCAACGCCCTGCCGGAAGTGGACAACGCCCAGCTCGACGTGGCCTGGGTGCGGCGGCTGCACGCCATCATCGAGCTGGGCGACCGGCTGATCGGCGTGCTCACCCTGGGCCTGGCCGCCGCCGTGGTGCTGGTGGTGGTGAACACCATTCGTCTGGCCATCGAAAGCCGGCGCGAGGAAATCGTGGTGATCAAGATCGTCGGCGGCACCGACGGCTTCGTGCGCCGGCCGTTTCTGTACAGCGGGTTCTGCTTCGGGTTCGCCGGGGGTGTGCTCTCTCTGGTGCTGGTGGGCATCGCGCTGTGGTGGCTGGGCGGGCCCATCAACGAGCTGCTGAACCTCTATGAAAGCGAGCACTCGCTCACCGGCATGAGCCCGTCCACCGTGCTGGTCCTGCCCCTGTTCAGCGGCACCCTGGGCCTGCTGGGCGCCTGGCTGGCGGTGAGCCGGCATCTGGGCGATGTGGAGCCGCAGTTCTGAGCCCTGCTTTGGGGCCGCCGCTTTTTTCGTTTCTTTACCCCTCCGGAGGGAAATCTCTCCTACATTGGGTGTCCCAGCATTGACCGGGATCACGGAACGGTCACCCGCTTCGGGTAGCCTGGATCCCCCGTCCGGCCCCGTCATTGAGAGGATGAATGACGGGGAACCAATCCGGCTATTAGCACTCCAAGAATCCGAGTGCTAACATCATGCCCAACCCAATAAGGGAGAAGGGAGACATGAAAACACAACTGCAACAGGCTAACGCATTACCGCTGGCGGTCCCAGGTCACGACCTGGATGCCTATATCCGCGCGGTGAACAGCGTGCCCGTGCTCAGCGTCGACGAAGAGCGTCAGCTGACCGAGCGGTTGTACTTCGACGAAGACCTGGACGCCGCCCGTAATCTGGTGCTCGCCCACCTGCGCTTCGTGGTGCACATCGCCCGCAGCTACACCGGTTACGGCCTGCCCCTGGGCGACCTGATCCAGGAAGGCAACGTCGGCCTGATGAAGGCCGTGAAACGATTCGATCCATCCAAGGGCGTGCGGCTGGTGAGTTTCGCCGTGCACTGGATCAAGGCCGAAATCCACGAATACGTGATCAAGAACTGGCGCATCGTCAAGGTGGCCACCACCAAGGCCCAGCGCAAACTGTTCTTCAACCTGCGCGGCCAGAAGAAGCGTCTCGGCCGGCTGACCACGGAAGAAGCGCAGCGCGTGGCCGACGACCTGGGCGTCACCGCCACCCAGGTGAAGGAGATGGAAGGCCGCCTCGGCGCCTTCGACGCCAGTTTCGACGGCCCCACCAGCGACGACGAGGACAGCCCGATTCCGTCGCCGGCGGCCTATCTGCACAGCGACAACAGCGACCCGGCCGACCTGGTCGCCGCCGAGGACGATCAGCAGCGCAGCTCGCGCCAGCTGGGCTCGGCGATCATGACCCTGGACGAGCGCAGCCGCGACATTCTCGAGCGCCGCTGGCTGGCCGACCAGAAGTCCACCCTTCAGGAACTGGCTGACGAGTACGGCGTTTCCGCCGAACGCATCCGCCAGCTCGAGAACAACGCGCTGAAGAAGTTGCGTAACGCCATCGCCGCCTGATTTGGCGGCGGGCGAACCCGATCCATCTGCCTTGCAAGCAAGCCCCGCCGTGTCCCGGCGGGGCTTTTTTATGGGCGGGCCGGGGTTGTGGACGCCCCCTTTTGGCTCCACATCTTTTATACTGCCGCCCACACTCATTACACACTGCCGATTATGAAACTGCTGCTGATTCTGGGCGCGCTCAACGGCGCCCTGGCCGTGCTGCTCGGCGCGTTCGGCGCCCACGGGCTGAAGGCCCGGGTGGACGGCCCGATGCTGGAAATCTGGGGCACCGCCAGCCAGTACCACTTCTACCACGCGCTGGCGTTAATGCTCACCGGGCTGCTGGCGAAGCAGTTCGGCGCGTCCGGGCTGGTCACCGCCGGCTGGATTCTGTTCGCCGGCATGCTGGTGTTCAGCGGCAGTCTTTACGTGCTGGTGCTGAGCGGCCAGAAGTGGCTCGGCGCGGTGACCCCGCTGGGCGGCCTGGCACTGATCATCGGCTGGCTGTGGCTGACCTGGTCCCTGGTGAAAGCGCTATGAATCTGATCGTCAACGGCGACCCCCACACCTTCAACGGCACCACGGTGACCGATCTGGTGGCGGAGCTGAACCTCACCGGCCGGCGGCTGGCCGTGGAGGTGAACCGGGAGATCGTGCCGAAAAGCGAACACGACACCCATACCCTGCGAGAGGGCGACACCGTTGAAGTCGTCCATGCGATCGGAGGGGGGTAAATCGCGACCGAAGCAAGCTTCGCAGCGCGATTTACGACCGGACACGGATGTCCGGGCCGGGCGACCCGACAGGCACGGCGTCGCGCCAGGGATGGCGGGCACGGCTCACCAGAATGCAGAACCTTCCAACACGGAATCGACCATGAGCGAAGATCTACTCACCATCGCCGGCAAGACCTACGCCTCCCGGCTGCTGATCGGCACCGGCAAGTACAAGGATTTCGAGGAAACCCGTGACGCCATCGAGGCCAGCGGCGCGGAGATCGTCACCGTGGCCCTGCGGCGGACCAATCTGGGCCAGAACCCGGACGAGCCCAACCTGCTGGATTTCGTCAGCCCGGAGCGCTACACCATCCTGCCCAACACCGCCGGCTGCTTTAACGCCGAGGACGCGGTGCGCACCTGCAAGCTGGCCCGCGAGCTGCTCGACGGCCACAGCCTGGTGAAGCTGGAGGTGCTGGGCGACCAGAAGACCCTCTACCCGAACATCGCCGGTACCGTGAAGGCGGCCCGGGAGCTGGTGGACGACGGCTTCCAGGTGATGGTCTACACCAACGACGACCCGATCGTCGCCAAGGAGTTGGAAGACATGGGCTGCGTGGCGGTGATGCCGCTGGGCTCGCTGATCGGCTCCGGGCTGGGCATTCTCAACCCGCACAGCCTGCTGCTGATCATGGAGCAGGCCAAGGTGCCGATCATCGTCGACGCCGGCGTGGGCACCCCCAGCGACGCCACCCTGGCCATGGAGCTGGGCTGCGACGGCGTGCTGCTGAATTCCGCCGTGGCCCACGCCAACAAGCCGGTGCTGATGGCCGGCGCCATGAAAAAAGCCATTGAAGCGGGCCGCGAAGGCTTCCTGGCCGGGCGCATGCCCAAGCGGGTGTACGCCAACCCCTCGTCGCCCGGCGAAGGGCTCATTTAGCGCGCTCCGTGGGAGCGGGCCTGCCCGCGAAAGGGTGGCGTCAGCCACCCGGCGGGATACCAGAGACGTTGTTTCGGACCCTAATAGCCATGCTCGATTTTCTACACCAGGACAAAGACCCGGAAACCGGCAAGGTGATGCGCCGGGTACGCAGCTTCGTGCTGCGCGAAGGCCGGCTCACCCATGGCCAGCGCAAGGCGCTGGACACACTGTGGCCCCGCTATGGTCTGGAACGGGCCCAGGGTGTGCTGGATGCGCGGGCGGAGTTCGGCCGCGACGCGCCCCGGGTGCTGGAAATCGGCTACGGCATGGGCCAGTCCCTGGCCGGGATGGCGGAAGCGGAACCGGACAAGGACTTTATCGGCATCGAGGTGCACCGGCCCGGTGTCGGCGCCCTGCTGCTGGAAATCCAGGAGCGCGGCCTGAGCAACCTGCGCACCTACTGCGACGACGCCGTGGACATCCTCAAGCTGTGCATCCCTGACGGCTCCCTGGACCGGTTGCAGCTCTATTTCCCCGATCCCTGGCACAAGAAAAAGCACCACAAACGGCGCATCGTGCAGCCGGACTGGGTGGCGCTGGTGAACACCAAGCTGCGCCCCGGTGGCGTGCTGCATATGGCGACGGACTGGCAGGATTACGCCGAACACATGATGGCGGTGATGAACGACTCAGCCGGCTTCGTGAATACGGCGGGCGAGGGCGGTTTCGCGGAGCGCCCGGGCTGGCGCCCGGAGACTAAATTCGAACGCCGTGGCGCCGGCCTGGGCCACGGCGTTTGGGACTTACTGTTCGAGAAAACCGGGCGGGAGGGCGCTTAGAAGCGCCACTCGAAGCCGAACCCGAGGCTGTCGAAATCGAGGTCTTCACTGGCGTCGTCCACCTCGAAACTATAAAGGTTGTACGAGGCAATGAAGGACGCGGTTTCGCCCATCGCCCAGCGAGCCCGCAGGCCATAATAGAAGTCACGGGCGTCTTCAGTGACGGTGGTGCTGAAACGCCCCTGATCCACCTCCACATCGGCGTCAATGCTCTGGTTGCCGAAGGTGCCGCCAATGGCGAAGCCGTCGGTGACCGGCCACATCAGGTCCGCGGCGAAATAAATACCGTCGCCGTCCACCTTCACCGTGGTGGCGCCGATGCTGGAATCCGCCTCGCCGCCGCCCAGGAAGCGCTGGCCGAAACGCAGCGTCACATAGCGATTGAAGGCATAGCCCACGTACAGATCCGCGCCCCAGGCGGCGTCGGTCGATTCCATCGGCGGTCCACCCTCCTTTTCAATGAATTCACCGATGTTGCTTTCGTCCCGCGAGGCGCCAAGGCCAAATACGCCCCCGCTACCGTCGGCGGCCGCGGCCTGGGCCGCAATGGGGGTAAGCATCAGGGGAGCGGTGGTGGCAAGCAACAGAAGTTGTCGTTTTATCGGTTTCAAAGGGAATCTCCATTTATCCCGTTATTATTGAATAAAGCCTACTGACTTTACCCAAAATCGTTATAAAAGGTAAATCTTCACGCCGGTTTGATAGCCGGACCCGGCCGTTTTGCGACAGGCTAAGCGGGACTTGGAACGTCACCCGTTTCCACAAGGATCAGGAGAACCCGTGCCCGCGCAAGAACCGGCCCTGGGGCTGACAGACATTCTCGTTAAGCTGGCGGACGAGCCGGACGGCAGCGAGCTGTCGCTGGTGTCCGTGGTGGAGACCATGCAGGGGCGGGGCTTCGGACCCTTGCTGCTGGCGCCGACGCTGATGGTGCTGCTGCCCACCGGCGCCATCCCCGGGGTGCCCACGCTGAGCGCGCTGCTGATCATGCTGGTGGCCGGCCAGCTGGTGCTCGGCAAACGCACCCCCTGGGTGCCCGGGCGGCTGCGCCAGATGTCGTTCGAGCGGGCCAGGTTCCGCGCGGCGGTGGAGAAGGTGCGGCCCTGGACGGAGCGCATCGACCGGCTGCTCAAGCCCCGGCTGCGGGCCCTCACGGTGTGGCCGTTCAACCGCCTGGGCGCGGCGCTGTGCCTGGTGTTGGCGGCGGCGATGATACCGCTGGAACTGGTGCCCTTCGCGGCGGCGGTGCCGGCGCTGATCATCGCCTTCTATGCCCTGGCGCTGGCCGCCCATGACGGCGCTCTGGCGCTGTTCAGCCTGGCCGGCGTGGTGGCCGCGGGCGCGGCGGCGGTGTACTTCTGGCCGCTGTTCTGAGCGCCGTGCACCCGCCGCCCGCGACTACTCCACTTCCTTAAGCTTCCAGGACCAAAACGTCCCCAGAACGCCCATGGCGCCCAACAGCAACAGCGCCCACTGCGCCCCCAGCAGCGACACCGCCGCGCTGACACCGCCCAGCACCAGCAGCAGCACGCCGATCACGGTGTTGCTGACGGCGGTGTAGTCGGTGCGCTTGGTGCCGCCGGCCATGTCCACCAGATAGGTCTTGCGGCCGATGCGGACGCCGGAATGGGCGATGCTGAGCACGAAGAACGCCACCGGATAGAACCAGGTGAGCCCGTTCCAGGCGGGGTCGGCCAGGGCCACCGCCGCCACGCCCAGACACACCAGCGCCGCCAGGGCGCCGCCGCGGATCATCACCTGGCGGCTGGAAGCGTCCGCCATATAGCCCCAGACGCTGGCGCTGACCGTGCTGGCTAGGCTGGACGCCACCAGGAAGCCGCCCAGCAGGGCGGCGCCGTCGGCCCGGTTCTGGGCCAGCACCACCAGAAACGGCGACCCCAGGGCGGACGCCATCAGCAGCGCCCGGGCGATCACGAAGTCGCGGAAGGGTGCGTCACTGACCAGCAGGCCGAGGCTCTCGAACGCCTGGCGCAGGGCGTGGCCGCCGCCGGCGGTCTCGCCTTGGAACTCGTCCACCTTGGCGAACACCGTGGCCGCCAGCCACCAGGCGAGGCCGGCGGCGAGCAGCAGCACCGTGTAGAACAGCATGCCCGGCTCGCTGTCGCCGCCGAACAGGGACACCCCCACCGCCAGCGTCGCCGCCCCGGACAGGGTGGACGCCAACCCGGTGAGGCGGCCCCGGCGGGCCTTGGGGATGCACTTGCCCTGCACGTCCTTCATCGCCACCGAGCAAAAGCCGCGCCCCAGGCTGAACACCACCAGCAGGCCGACGATGGCGAGCCCGGCGGCCAGGCCCTGCAGCCACCAGACCGCCGCCGCCATGGCCAGCACACAGGCCCCCTGCAGCACCGAGCCGAACACCCAGAAGCCCTTGCGCACCGGGTGGCGGCGCATCCAGGCCCCGATCGCCAGCTGCGGTATCAGCGAGCCGGATTCACGGATCGGCACCAGCAGGCCGGCCAGCGCCCCGGGCGCCCCCACCGCGCCGATCAGCCAGGCGAGCACGGTCTTGGGGTTGATCAGCAGGTCGCCGATCTTGGTCAGCACATTGGCGAGAATGATCTTGAAGAAATTACCGGGCACTTCCCGGCAGGCTTCTTCGCTGATGTCGCGGCAGGTGCGCGCGTCTTCTTCATTGGCGACCAGCGCGTACAGCCGGTCCAGTGGTTCACGACGACTCATCGTCTCCCTTCCCTCTTTCTCTACCCCTTGTTTACGCTCCCCCGGGCACCATGTGTTTTCCAAAGGATAAGTGATCCGGCGATAAGGAGCGCATCACCATGTTCAGAGTGTATTACCTCGTAAACAGCATGGATCAGGTGAAAACAGCCCTGAAAAACATCGAACAGTCGGAAATCGGCACTAACCGGGTGCACGTCATGGCTCGCGACAACGGCGAACTGAGCCGCGAGGGTATCCATGCGACCACGCCATGGGAAGACACCAACATCATGACCACCGGCTTCTACGGGGCCGTGGTGGGCGCGGTGATCGGCCTGCTGGTGGGCTGGGCACTGAGCGGTATCGACCCCTGGGGGCTGGAAATCGGCTTCTGGGGCGTGATGGTGAGCGTGTTGTTCTTCGGTTCACACGGGGCCTGGGCCGGAGGTATCCGTGGGATCTCCCACGCCAATTACCATCTCAAGCCGTATCTGGACGACATTCGAAAGGGGCATTATCTGATTATCGTCGATGTGGACCGGGAGGAGCAGCGCAAAAAAGTGCACCGCCTGCTGGACCACAGCCTGGACGTGGAACGCCAGGGCGACGAAAGCGCGTTCAGCCCGCTGCTGTAGGCCAGGGAAGGAACGGAGCCGCCCGGGGGCGGCCCGCCACGCCTCAGGCGTGCTGCTTCTGCTGGCGGCCTTCCGCCAGTTCTTCCATCAAGCGTTTGCAGAAGGCGTCCAGGTCCTTGGGCGTGCGGCTGGTGACCAGACCGTTGTCGACCACCGCTTCCTGGTCTTCCCAGGTGGCACCGGCGTTGCGCAGGTCCTGTGCCACCGAGGGCACGGACGTCAGGGTGCGGCCCTCGACCACGCCGGCGTTGATCAGAATCCAGGGCGCATGGCAGATCGCCGCCACCGGCTTGCCGGCCTTGAAGAAGGCGCGCACGAAGTCCAGCGCCTGTTCATTGAGGCGCAGCTCATCCGGGTTGAACAGGCCCCCGGGCAGTACCAGTGCGTGGTAGTCCTCGGGCTGGGCCTGGTCCAGGGCCTTGTCCACCTCATAGGTGTCGCCCCAGTCGGTTTCCGCCCAGGCGCGAATGCCGTCCTTGCTGGGCGCTATCACGTGCACCTCGACGCCGTAGCTGCGCAGGGTGGATTGCGGAACCGCCAGTTCGGATTCCTCGAAGCCGTCGGTGGCGAGGATCGCCACCCGTTTGCCGTCCAGTTGCTTGCTCATGATGCTCTCCTTTGACCGCTCTCGGTTTGAAACGAGCCGGACCCATGCTAAAGCGTGCGCGCCGGCGCGCCTGCCCGGCGCCGATAAAAAACTGCAAAAGCTGGCCGCTCGCTCGCGTTGCACGGCCAGGGGGCGGTCGATAGACTTTGCCCCACCTTTGGATGGTTGCCCGAAATGCCCGAAACGATTCCCCAGGACTCCGTAGGCCTGGTACAACCGCAAACCCTGCACGTGGACCAGCCCCTGGAGCTGGAGTGCGGACGGGTGCTGCCGTCTTACGATCTGGTCTACGAGACCTACGGCACCCTCAACGCGGACGCCTCCAACGCGGTGCTGATCTGCCATGCGCTGTCCGGCCACCACCACGCCGCCGGCTATCACAGCGCCAATGACCCGCGTCCGGGCTGGTGGGACAGCTGCATCGGGCCGGGCAAGCCGATCGATACCAACCGCTTCTTCGTGGTCTGCCCCAACAACCTGGGCGGCTGCCACGGCTCCAGCGGGCCCGGCTCCCAGAACCCGGAAACCGGCCAGCTTTGGGGGCCGGACTTCCCGATGATGACGGTCAAGGACTGGGTGAAAAGCCAGGCCCAGCTGGCGGACGCCCTGGGCATCCAGCGCTGGGCGGCGGTGGTGGGCGGCAGCCTGGGCGGCATGCAGGCCCTGCAGTGGTCGATGGATTTCCCCGACCGGCTGGCCAACGCGGTGGTGATCGCGGCGGCGCCTAAGCTGTCGGCGCAGAATATCGCGTTCAACGAGGTGGCCCGGCAATCGATCCTCACCGACCCGAATTTCCACGGCGGACGTTACTATCTGCACGACACCTACCCGCGCCAGGGGCTGATCCTGGCGCGCATGGTCGGGCATATCACCTATCTCAGCGACGACGCCATGCGCATGAAGTTCGGCCGTGACCTGCGCTCCGGGCGGTTTCATTTCGGCTTCGACGTGGAATTCCAGGTGGAGTCCTACCTGCGCCACCAGGGCGAGACCTTTTCGCGCAATTTCGATGCCAACACCTACCTGTTGATGACCAAGGCGCTGGATTACTTCGACCCGGCGCGGGAGTGCGACGGCACCCTGGAGGACGCCCTCGCCGACACCCGTTGCAACTTCCTGGTGATGTCGTTCAACTCCGACTGGCGCTTCTCGCCGGAACGCAGCCGGGAAATCGTCAACGCCCTGGTGCAGGTGGGCCGCAATGTGAGCTACGCGGAGATCGACACGCCCAAGGGCCACGACGCCTTCCTGCTGCCGATTCCGGAGTACCGCAAACTGTTCGGCGCCTATATGGGCCGTGTCGCGGAGGCCACTTCCAATGCGTGATGATCTGGCCTTGATCAGCCGCTGGATTCCCAAGGGCGCCCGGGTGCTCGACCTGGGCTGCGGCGACGGCGATCTGCTCGCCCATTTGCAGGACGACAGGCAGGTGAACGGCTACGGCCTGGAGATCGACCAGGACAACATCGCCGCCTGCTTCGCCAAGGGCGTCAATGTGATTGAACAGGACCTGGACAAGGGCCTGGGCAACTTCCAGAGCGACCGCTTCGACTATGTGGTGATGACCCAGGCGCTGCAGGCGGTACTGCGCCCGGACAGCATTCTCGACGAGATGTTGCGGGTGGGCCGCGAAGCGATCATCACCTTCCCCAACTTCGGGCACTGGCGGGTGCGCTCCTATCTGGGCTTCAAGGGCCGCATGCCGGTGTCCTCGGCGCTGCCCTATGAGTGGTACGACACGCCCAACATTCACCTGTGCACGGTGAAGGATTTCGAAGCCCATTGCCGCGAGCGGAACATCCGCATCATCGAGCGGCAGGTGGTCAATCGCCATCACCGCAGCGGCCGGCTGACCCGGGCCTGGCCCAACCTGTTCGGGGAAATCGCCATTTACCGGGTGACGCTCTAATCACTCTCTCGGATCACCAGGATCTCGACCATGGATACTCTCGTACTCGCCTCCGGCAACCAGAAAAAGCTGGATGAGATGCGCGCCATTCTGGAACCGCTGGCGCTGAAGGTGGTGCCGCAAAGCGACTTCCAGGTGCCGGAAGCGGAAGAAACCGGCCTGACGTTCGTCGAAAACGCCATCCTCAAGGCGCGCAACGCGGCGGCGCACACCGGCCTGCCGGCGATCGCCGACGATTCCGGCCTGGAAGTGGACGCGCTCAACGGCGCGCCGGGCATCTATTCGGCGCGTTTCTCCGGCGCCGACGCCAGCGACGCCAAGAACAACGCGCTGCTGATCGACATGCTCGGCGATCTGCCGGACGCGCCCCGCACCGCACGCTATCAGGCGGTGCTGGTATTGATGCGCCACCCGGACGACCCCACGCCGCTGATCTGCCAGGGCACCTGGGAAGGCGAGATTCTGCTCGCCCCGCGCGGCAACGGCGGCTTCGGCTATGACCCGCATTTTCTGATTCCTGAGCTGGGCGTCACCGCAGCGGAAATGGAGCCGGCGGAGAAGAACCGCATCAGCCACCGCGGCCGTGCGTTGAAGGCCTTGATGGACGCCCTGCGAGAACCCTCTGAGTAACCCCATGCTCGCCGCCCCGCCGCTGACGCTCTATGTGCACGTGCCCTGGTGCGTGCGCAAATGTCCCTACTGCGACTTCAACTCCCATGAGCGCCAGTCGGAGCTGCCGGAGCGCGCCTACCTGGACGCCCTGCTCGCCGACCTGGACCAGGACCTGCACTGGGTGCGCGGCCGCCCCCTGGAGGCGATCTTCATCGGCGGCGGCACGCCCAGCCTGATGAGCGCGGACTTCTACGCCGCCCTGTTCGAGGGGCTGCGGCAACGGCTGAGCTTCAGCGACGGCATCGAAATCACTCTGGAAGCCAACCCCGGCACCCTGGAAACCGGCCGCTTCGCCGGCTTCCGGGCGGCGGGCATCAACCGGCTGTCGATCGGGGTGCAGAGTTTCAATGCGCGGCATCTGCAGGCGCTGGGCCGCATCCACGGGCCCGAAGAAGCCCTGCGCGCCGCCGCCGACGCCCGCGACGCCGGCTTCGACAATTTCAATCTGGACCTGATGCACGCCCTGCCGGGGCAAACGCCGGCGCAGGCGCTGGATGACCTGCGCCAGGCGATAGCGCTGGAGCCCACGCACCTGAGCTGGTACGAGCTGACCATCGAACCGAATACCGCCTTCTTCCGCGCGCCGCCGGAGCAACCCGACGGTGACAGCCGCGCGGACCTGGAAGAGCAGGGGCTGGGCTTGCTCGCCGCGCAGGGCTTCGAGCGCTACGAAGTGTCGGCGTTCGCGCGGCCCGGGCGGCGCTGCCGGCACAACCTGAATTACTGGCGGTTCGGCGATTATCTGGCGATCGGCGCCGGCGCCCACGGCAAGGTCACCACCGACCGGGAATTACTGCGTTTTCAGAAAACACGCATGCCCGAGCATTATCTGGCCGACCCGTTGAACGCGCGGCGCGCCCTCACCGTGATTGATGAACCGCTGCTGGAAGCCTTGCTGAACGGGCTGCGTCTGGTGGAAGGCGTACCGATTACGGTGTTGTCGCAACGCACCGGTCTTGAGGCCGAGACCATCAACGCGGCGCTGGCGTCCAGCCGCGCGCAGGGGCTGCTGGTGGCGGACGAACAGCGGGCCGCCTGCACCGAGCTGGGCTTTCGTCATTTGAATACGGTTCTCGAGCGTCTCGCCACGCAAGTCGGATGACGCAGCCCGGCTGTCATGATCCGGCGCTTGATGCCTGTTTAATTTCTGTTCACACTTCGGGGTCGATTCAGTCCGTCGATCATCGACAAGGATGCAAACAGCGCGTCTCTGCAGAGACGTGCGCAACAAGGACCATTGCCTGACGACGGGGCCGCCGGATGAATCCCCCCTCCGCCTACGGGCAAACAACTAAAATACAGCCGCACATCAGGGGTTTAGGTCAATGAGTAAGCGCATCTTCAGCAAGCGCATGGTGATCATGCTGATCATCCTGGCTGTCGTCTTCGGCCTTATTTTTGGCTTCAAGGCGTTCATGGGCAAGATGATGAACGACTTCTTCGACAACATGCCGCAGCCCGCCGCCGCCGTTTCCACCTACGAAGCCCGCCAGGACAACTGGGCGTCGATTCTGGAAGCCGTGGGCACCGTCAACGCCGTGAACGGCGTCAACGTGACCGCGCAGGTGCCCGGCGAAGTGGAAGCGATCGAGTTCGAATCCGGTGACTCGGTGAAGAAGGGCGACGTGCTGATCCGCCTGGAAGCCGCCGCCGACCGCGCCCAGCTCAACGCGCTGGAAGCCACCGCCGGCCTGGCCCGCCAGGAGTATGACCGCTACCAGCGGCTGTTCAAGCAAGGTTCGATTTCCCGCTCCGAACTGGACAACCGCCGCGCCCAGCGCGACCAGGCGGTGGCGCAGGCGCAGGCCCAGCGCGAACAGCTGAACTATAAAACCGTGCGTGCGCCCTTCGACGGTGTGCTCGGTATCCGCCAGGTGGATCTGGGCCAGTTCCTGCAGGCCGGCACGCCGGTGGTGAGTCTGAACCAGCTGCAGCCGATTTTCGTCGACTTCGCCCTGCCCGAGCAGGAGCTGAGCCGCATCGAGAAGGGCCTGAAGGTACGCGTAACGCTGGACGCCTACACCGACCAGCAGTTCGAAGGGGAAATCTCCGCCATCGAGCCCGGTGTCAGCGAAGCGACCCGTAACGTGTCCGTGCAGGCGCGCTTCGAGAACGAAGACAACAAACTGCGCCCCGGCATGTTCGCCAGTGTCGACATTCAGCTTCCGCAATCCGAGGACGTGGTGGTGATTCCGCGCACCGCGATCAGCTACGCGCCCTACGGCAACGCCGTGTTCGTGCTCAAGGACGCGCCGCAGAAAGGCGAGAGCGACGAGAATGAAGAGAGCGACGCCGACAGCGAGAAAAAAGCCGAAGGCGCCGACAAGATCGTCAAGAAGCGGTTCGTGAAACTGGGCCGCCGGCGCGGCGATCTGGTGGCGGTGATCGACGGGCTCAAGCCCGGCGAAGTGGTCGCCACCAGCGGGCTGCTGAAACTGCGTAACGATGCCGCCGTGACCATCGAGAACGATGTGCAGCCCTCCACGGAAGCGACGCCGACACCCGGCAACAGCTGAGGATAGCCATGAAATTCACGGACATCTTCATCAGCAAGCCGGTGCTGGCCTCGGTGGTCAGCCTGTTTATCTTCCTGCTCGGGTTGCGCGCCGCCACGGAACTGAACGTGCGGCAATATCCGGAGCTGGAAAACGCCGTGGTCACCGTGACCACGGTTTACACCGGCGCCGACGCGGATTTGATCCAGGGCTTTATCACCACGCCGCTGGAGCAGGAAATCGCGTCCGCCGACGGCATTGATTATCTGGTCTCCACCTCGCTGCAGAGCGCTTCGTCGATCCAGGCCTACATCCGTCTGGGCGAGGACCCCAACGAGGCGCTCACGCAGATCGTGGCCAAGGTCAACAAGATGCGCAGCGAGCTGCCCGAGGAAGCGGAGGACCCCACCATCGAACTGGCGGTGGGCCAGAACATCGCCTCGATGTATCTGTCGTTTTCCTCGGAGATTCTCGACAACAACCAGATCACCGACTATCTGGTGCGCGAGGTGCAGCCCAAGCTGGCCACGGTCAACGGCGTGCAGCGCGCGCGGATTCTCGGTGACCGCACCTTCGCCATGCGTGCCTGGCTGAAGCCGGAGTGGATGGCGGCGCTGGGTATCACCCCCTCGGAAGTGTACGGCGCCCTGCAGCAGAACAACGTGCTGGCCGCGGTGGGCGGCACCAAGGGCTCCAACGTAGCGCTGGACCTGAAAGCGGCCACCGACCTGAACACCACCGAGGAGTTCGAACGGCTGATCATCCGCTCCGAGGACAACGCCATCGTGCGCCTGGAAGACGTGGCGGACGTGGAGCTGGGCTCGGAGTCGTACCAGTCGTCGGTGACCTTCAACGGCAAGCAGGCCACCTTCATGGGCATTGAGGTGGCCACCGACGCCAACGCCCTGGATGTGATCGAGGAAGTACGCGGCATCCTGGAAAACGAAGTGTTCCCGCAACTACCGGAAGGCATGGCCGGGGACATTCCCTATGACGGCACCGAGTACATTCAGGATTCCATCGACGAGGTGGTGAAAACCCTGATCGAGGCGGTGCTGATCGTGATCGCGGTGATCTACCTGTTCCTGGGGTCACTGCGCTCGGTGCTGATTCCCGCCATCGCGGTGCCGCTGTCGATGGTCGGCGCGTTGTTCCTGATGTTGCTGATGGGCTTCTCCATCAACCTGCTGACGCTGCTGGCCATGGTACTGGCCATCGGCATCGTAGTGGACGACGCCATCATCGTGCTGGAGAACATTCACCGACACGTGGAAGAGGGTCTGTCGCCGTACGACGCCGCCATCAAGGGCGCCCGGGAACTGGCCTGGCCGGTGGTGGCGATGACCACCACGCTGGTGGCGGTGTACCTGCCGATCGGTTTCATGGGCGGTCTCACCGGCACCCTGTTCGTGGAGTTCGCGTTCTCCCTGGCCGGCGCCGTGTTGCTGTCCGGCGTGGTGGCGCTGACGCTGTCGCCGATGATGTGCGCCAAGATTCTCAAGGAGCACGACCCGGACCGCACCGGCAACCGCTTCGAGCGCTGGGTGAACCGGCGTTTCGAGAAGCTGGAAAAAAGCTATGCGCGACGTCTGCACGGCGCGCTCAACGAGCTGCCGGTGATCTATGTGTTCGGCGCGGTGATTCTGGTGTCCTGCTACTTCCTGTTCGTGACTTCGCCCAGCGAGCTGGAGCCGGCGGAAGATCAGGGCTTCGTGCTCACCTCGTCCACCGCCGACCCCTATGTGACGCTGGATTACCTCGAGCCGTTCACCCGCGAGTTCAACGACATCGCCGACACCATGCCGTCGGTGGACAATGTGTTCCTGCTCAACGGTATCGGCGGCGGCGGCTCCACCACAGCCTCCAACACCGCGCTGGCCGGTTTCGTGCTGAAAAGCTGGAACGAGCGCGAGCAGAGCACCGCCGAGGCCAAGAACGAGCTGTCCGAGAAGATCAACAGCATCGCCGGCCTGCAGGTGGCGGCGTTCGTGCCGCCCTCGCTGCCCACCGCCGGCGGCGCGCTGCCGGTGGAATTCGTGATCGGTACCACCGAGCCCACCGAGAACCTGCAGGAGTTCGCCAACGAGGTGCTCGAGAAGGCGCGCGCCAGCAACAAGTTCATCTTCATGGACACCGACCTGAAGATCGACAAGCCGCGCTACAACATCCTGGTGGACCGGGAGAAAGCGGCCAGCCTGGGCATCACCATGCAGCAGCTCGCCCAGGAACTGGGCGCCATGCTGGCCGGCGGCTACGCCAACCGCTTCTCCCTGGAGAACCGGTCCTACAAGGTGATCCCGCAGGTGGAGCGGGGCAGCCGCCTGACGCCGGAGCAGCTCAAGCAATACTACGTGCGCACCGGCCAGGGCGACCTGGTGCCGCTGGCCACCGTGATCAGCCTGGAAGAAACCGTGCAGCCCCAGCAGCTGAAGCGTTTCCAGCAGCTCAACGCGGTGACCATCTCCGGCGTACAGCGCCCCGGGGTGACACTGGGCGAAGCACTGGGCGTGCTGGAGAACGCCGCCGACGAGGTGCTGCCTTCCGGCTATTCCGTGGATTACTCGGGCCAGTCCCGTCAGTTCATGAAGGAGGGCAGCGATCTGATCGTCACCTTCTTCTTCGCGCTGATCGTGATCTATCTGGTGCTGGCCGCCCAGTTCGAATCCTGGCGTGACCCGATCATCATGCTGATCACCGTCCCCATGTCGGTGTGCGGCGCGATGATCTTCGTCAGCCTGGGCCTGACCACCCTGAACATCTATACCCAGGTGGGCCTGGTGACGCTGATCGGGGTGATATCGAAACACGGTATTCTGATCGTGGAGTTCGCCAACAAGATGCAGCTGGAAGGCATGGGCAAGCGGCGCGCCATCGAACACGCCGCCGCCGTGCGTCTGCGCCCGGTGCTGATGACCACCGCCGCCCTGGTGCTGGCCATGGTGCCGCTGCTGATCGCCGCCGGCCCCGGCGGCGGCGCGCGCTTCGCCATCGGCCTGGTGGTGGCCGCCGGCATGACCATCGGCACCCTGTTCACGCTGTTCGTGGTGCCGGCCATGTACATGCTGCTGGGCCGCGACGAAGGCCACGAAGAAGCCGCCTGAACCTTGTAGGAGCGGGCCCAGCCCGCGAAAGGGTGGCGCCAGCCACCCGGCGGGATACCAGAGACCTATTCTGCCGGCCGGCTTTGCCGGCCTTTCGCGGGCAGAGCCCGCTCCCACAAGGGCGCTCCTACCAAGCATCGCCCACAAAAAAGCCCGCCGTGGAATCCACGGCGGGCTTTTTATTGGAACCGGTGTCGGGATCAGTCGCGGTTGGCCTGACGGATCTCCTGATCGGTCTGATTCCGCTCGTGCTGGCTGGGCGTGCAGCCAAGGCAGCGTACGAAGGCGGTGGCGCCGGGATCCACGACCAGTGTTTCGCCGGCCTCCTGAGCATTCCCCCCGATCAGGCTGAACGGCAGCGTCACCACATAGATCGCCGCGCCGCCGACAGTGGCCGCCGTCATCACCGGGCGCACGATCAGGGCATCACCGAACATGGCGAACGCGGAAGGCCGGGCGCCTTCCAGATCCATGTCCCGGGCCTGGGCGGCACTGGCGAACGATAGCGTCGAGGCGAGGGCAGTGGCCGCAACCACGCGCAGGGCTCGCTTCATCGTGATTCCCTCTTGTTTTTTGTCGCACCCATTGTCGTTCCTAAGTATTTGTTCTTCCCACAATCAGATCACAATCTACATCTTTGTTATTACACCGGCAATATGAGCCCCGGCAAGCGCGATCGGACGAACGGTGCCCGCTCAGCGCTGGCAGCGCGGGCAATAGACGGTGCTGCGCTGGCCGTGGCGACCGCCGCGCAGCGGCTCGGCGCATTGCGGGCAAGGCTCGTCGGCGCGGCCGTAGACCAGCAGCTGCTGGGCGAAGTAGCCGGGCTGGCCGTCGGCGCTGGTGAAATCGCGCAGGGTGGTGCCGCCGGCCTCGATGGCCTTGGCCAGCACCGAGCGTATCGCCAGCGCCAGACGCTGGTAGCGCGCCTCGCTGATGCGTCCGGCGGGGCGGCTGGGGTGGATGCCGGCCAGGAACAGGCTTTCCTGGGCGTAGATGTTGCCCACGCCCACCACGGTGGCGTTATCCATGATGAAGCTCTTCACCGACACCCGCCGACCGCGACTGCGGCGGTACAGCCAGCCGCCGGAAAAATCCTGGTCCAGGGGCTCGGGGCCCAGGTTGGCCAGCAACGGGTGGGTCAGGGCATCCGTCAGGTACAGCAGGGCGCCGAACCGGCGCGGGTCGTTGAAACGCAGCAGCCGGCCGCTGTCCAGGTGCAGATCGATGTGGTCGTGCTTGCGCAGCGGCGTCTCTGCGGGGACCACGCGCAGGGTGCCGGACATGCCCAGGTGAATCCCCAGGTTCAGATCGCCGAGGTCCATCAGCAGGTACTTGGCGCGCCGCCGCAGGCCGACGATGCGCTTGTCGCGCAGCTCGGCGACCCGAGCGTCCACCGGCCAGCGCAGGCGCGGCTCGCGCACGGTGACGGCGGTGAGGGTGCGGCCGGCCACATGGGGCTCGATGCCGCGCCGGGTGGTCTCCACTTCGGGCAATTCGGGCATGGGCTATCCTGGGTGAGGGAGGCTAAGATGACGCCCTGGATTGTAACGGGCACAGGCAACGGAGACATCCTATCCTGGGAGACAACATGTCGTACTGGCTCGGTGTCGACACCGGCGGCACCTTCACCGATTTCGTCCTGCTCGGCGAGGCTACCCCGCGTATCCACAAAGTGCTGTCGACGCCGGCGGCCCCGGAGGAGGCGATCCTCCCGGGCCTCCCC
>NZ_CAXPXK010000018.1:0-55604 GCF_964221125.1 Alloalcanivorax sp. | reverse complement strand
ACCGTGGCCTGGCTGGCCCTGGAAGCGCCCTACATCACCGGCCAGATTCTGGCGGTGGACGGCGGCCGCTCGCTCTCCTTCCCCGGCGGCTGAGCCACGCGTCCGTTTCACCACGGATCGGTCCGCTGATTTGGAAAACCGCCCTCAATTCGGTAAAACAGCGCCAGGGGTGACGAAGAGCACCCCGCTTTTTTAACCATTACCCGATTTTTGGGGGGAATATGCGATCCACTTTTTTCCGCGCCCCGGCGCGGCGAGGGCTTATTGTGCCCGCCACCCTGACCCTGACTCTCCTGAGCGCCTGCGGCGGCGATGCCAATGACCCGCCCCCGCCGGTTTCCGGCAATACCCTGGTGATCGATGAGGACAACGCGGCGCTGGTCAGCCAGCTGGCACTGTCCCAGCCGGACGTCTTCGAGCTTACCCTGATGCCGCTGGTTTTAGCCGCCGTTGACGGCGCCCATGCGGGCTGCGATGCCGGAACCGCCGACCTGGAACTCGACGCCGACGACCGGCCCATCCGCGCCACCTTCAGTGATTGCGAAACGGATTCGTTGTCCGGTTTCGATTTGCTGGTGGACGGTGAAATCAGGCTGGAGTACGAAGGGAGCAGTGATGAAATCTTCACGCTCAGCAGCGACGCCACCTTCGAGGAGACCATCGATACCGGCACCGAAACGCTACGGCAAACCACGCGGCTGAACGGCGCTTTCCACGGCGCGCCCTCGTCCGGCGCCCTGGACGGCAACTACACCGACATCAATGCCACCATCGCCGTCGACAGCGAGATGGACGAGGGGACCGGCGACCCTCAGAGCCTGTCGATAACGCTGACCTACGGTGACTTCGGGATCGTTTCCGAGCCCCAGGGCAAAGACGCGGACAGCCTGGCCGTGAACGGCGACATCACCTTCAGCGAGCTGCTGGACGGCAGCGTATCGGTGGTCACCGACACGCTGCTGGTGCAAGAAGACGGCCCGGACTGCCCGCGCGCCGGCAACCTGTCCATCGCCGGGGCGGAAGGGTCATCGCTGGCGCTGTCCTTTCAATCCAACGACGCGGTGACCGCCACGGTCAACGGCCAAAGCACGGATTACGACTGCGAACAGTTCACCGACTGGCTCGAGTCCCAGGATCCGCTTGACCGACGCTGAGCTGGCCGCCGGTTACGGCCAGTCGAACCGCACCACGCTGAGACGCTGCTCGGGGAACGGGTATTCCTCGAGCAGCTCGGCGTAGGTTTTATTGAGGCTCGGGTGGCACGCGTCCGGCGCCAGATCGGCCAGCGGCCGCAGCACGAAAGCGTGTTTGAGGATTTCATCGCGGGGCAGGCTGACGCCGTCGAACTCGCCGGTGAGCTCCCCGTAGGTGAGAATGTCGATATCCAGGGTACGGCTGGCGAATTTCTTCTCGCCACGCACCCGGCCGTGGGCGCGTTCGATGTCGCGCAGCCGGTCCGCCAGTGCCGCCACCGGCAGGTCGGTGTCCAGCGCCACCACCAGATTGAAGAACGGGCTGCCCTTGAAGCCCACCGCCTCGCTTTCATAGACCGGGCTCAGACGCAGCTCGCCGAAGGCGGCGGCCAGGTCGTCCAGCCCCGAACCGATGTTGTGCTGCCGGTCGATGTTGGAGCCGAGGCTGAGAAATACCGTGGTCATCAGGTGCGCTCCCCTCGCTCGATGATAACGCCCACATCCCGCGACCCGCGCAGGGCGCCGGGCTTGCTGAGGCGCAGCTTCAGCCAGGCCACCCCGAACTCCTCGCGGACCACGTCGGCGACCCGTTCGGCCAGGGTTTCCACCAACTGGAAGTCGCTGTCTTCGATGAACTGAATCACCCGCTTGCCGATACTCTTGTAGTCCAGAGCGTCGTCAATGTGATCGCTGGCGGCGGCCTTGCGTATGTCGGTGGCCATTTCCAGGTCCAGGCTTACGGTCTGGCGGATGCGGCGCTCCCAATCGAAAATGCCGATTACCGTGTCCACCTTCAGATCACTGATATAGACGATATCCATGTTGGTCCTTGATAATGCCCGGGGTTTCGAGACTTTAAAAAAACAGGATTATAGCCGGTGGACACCATAGCATTACAGGAAAGCTGGGGCTGGTTGCTGCCTTTGTGCGCGGCCGCTTACCTGCTGGGTTCGATCTCCAGCGCCATTCTGGTGTGCCGGCTGTTCGGCTATCCGGACCCGCGCACCCAGGGGTCCAGCAACCCCGGCGCCACCAATGTGCTGCGCATCGGCGGCAAACCCGCCGCCGCCCTGACCCTACTGGGCGACGTGCTCAAGGGCACCGTGCCGGTGCTGGTGGCTTACGGCCTGGGGCTGTCCGCCACGGCGGCGGCGCTGGTCGGCTTCTGCGCCTTCCTCGGCCACCTGTTTCCGGTGTTTTTCCAGTTCCGGGGCGGTAAGGGCGTGGCCACCGCCTTCGGTTTGCTGTTTCCACTGCACTGGCCCAGCGGCCTGGTGGCGGGGGCGGTCTGGCTGGTGGTGTTCGGCGCCACGCGGATCTCCTCGGTGGCGTCGCTGCT
The DNA here is from genome assembly GCF_964221125.1 of Alloalcanivorax sp. Lineage (NCBI taxonomy): Bacteria > Pseudomonadati > Pseudomonadota > Gammaproteobacteria > Oceanospirillales > Alcanivoracaceae > Alloalcanivorax > Alloalcanivorax sp. The sequence goes on along the minus strand of NZ_CAXPXK010000018.1, from coordinate 53,072 downwards.
GGCGTTCAGCGCCGCGCCGATCAGCCTGTGGTTCTGGCTGCCCACCGCGTTCTGGCCGATGGCGGCCCTCACCCTGATCATGGTGATCCGCCACCGGGCCAACCTGGCCAAGCTGCTCAGCGGCGAAGAGCTGGGCTTCCGCGGCAAGCGCTGAACTGCAAGCTGCACAGGCCTTGTGGGAGCGGGCCCTGCCCGCGAGAGGCAAGCAGAGCTTGCCGCTAAAGGCTGGCCAGCTCCGCCAGCGGCCAGCGCGGCCGCACTGCGATCGGCAGGCCGCAGCGCTCACCGCCGGCGAGGCGCAGCGCGCCGGCGTAGGCAATCATGGCGCCGTTGTCGGTACAGTAGGCCAGCCCCGGATAGAACACCCGCACGCCCTTCTTGGCCATGGCCGCGTCCAGCCGCTCACGCAGCATCACGTTGGCGCTGACGCCGCCGGCCACCACCAGCCGCTTGGCGCCGGTCTGCTCCATGGCGCGGCGGCACTTGATCACCAGGGTGTCCACCGCCGCCTCCTGGAACGCCAGGGCGATGTCACAGCGGTCCTGTTCGCTCAGGGCGTCGACGCCGCCCAGATCGTTGATGGTGTTCAGGGTGAAGGTCTTGAGCCCGGAAAAGCTCATGTCCAGGCCGGGCCGGTCGGTCATCGGCCGGGGAAAGCGGAACCGCCCGGCCGTGCCACTCTCGGCCAGCTTCGCCAGGCGCGGGCCGCCGGGGTACCCCAGGCCCATCATTTTCGCCACTTTGTCGAAGGCTTCGCCGGCGGCGTCGTCCACGGACTCGCCCAGCGGCGCGTAGTCGCCCAGGGCGCGCGCCTCCAGCAGCAGCGAATGGCCGCCGCTCACCAGCAGCGCCACGAACGGGAAGTCCGGACCGTCCTCTTCCAGCATCGGCGCCAGCAGGTGCCCCTCCATATGGTGCACCGGCACCGCCGGCAGGCCCCAGCCGTAGGCCAGGCTGCGGCCGACGCCGGCGCCCACCAGCAGCGCCCCGGCCAGCCCCGGGCCGGCGGTGAACGCCACGCCGTCGAGCTGCTCCGGGGTGGTGCCGGCCTCGCTCATTACCTGGCGCACCAGCGGCAGCAGCCGGCGCACATGGTCGCGGCTGGCCAGCTCCGGCACCACGCCGCCGTAGGCGGCATGCATGTCGATCTGGCTATACAGCGCCTGGCCGAGCAGGCCCTGTTCGGTGTCGAAGATGGCCACGCCGGTCTCGTCACAGCTGGATTCGATGCCCAATACGCGCATGGAGACTCCCTGAATAAGGAGGCGCATGATACCGCCAAGCCCGCCTCTTTGCATTTCCTCCGAGCTCAGGTAGAATTCGCGCCCTGCTGTCCGGGCCCTCCACCTGAGCCCCTCAGCGCACTCATTAATCCAATTTCAAGGTAGGTGATACTTCATGCCTCAGGTGAAAGTGAAAGAAGGCGAACCCTTCGACGTGGCCCTGCGTCGTTTCAAGCGTTCCTGCGAGAAAGCCGGTGTGCTCTCCGAAGTCCGTCGTCGCGAGAACTACGAGAAGCCCACCCAGGAGCGTAAGCGCAAGCGTGCCGCCGCTGTAAAGCGTCACCTGAAGAAGCTCCAGCGCGAGCAACTCGCCCGTAAGCGTCTCTACTAAGCCGCTCCGGCCGTAGAGACCGCCCGCTAACACGGGCCGCACAGTCAGGAATCGCCATGAGCGCTCTTAAAGAACAGCTCACCACGGCCATGAAAGACGCCATGCGCGCCAAGGACAAGGCGCGCCTGGGCGTTGTGCGTATGGCCCTGTCCGCCATCAAGCAGATCGAAGTGGATGAACGCATCGAGCTGGATGATGAGCGCGGCCTGGCGGTGCTCGACAAGCTGATCAAACAGCGCAAGGATTCCGCCACCCAGTACCGCGACGCCGGCCGGGACGACCTCGCCGACATCGAGGAGGCGGAAATCCAGGTGCTGCAGACCTTCCTGCCCGCGCCGCTCAGCGAGGCGGAGGTCGACGCCCTGATCGATGACGCCATCGCCCAGACCGGCGCCGCCGGCATGCAGGACATGGGCAAGGTCATGGGCGTGCTCAAGCCGCAGCTGCAGGGCCGTGCCGACATCGGCGCCGCCAGCGGCAAGGTGAAGAAACGCCTGACGGCCTGATCGGGCCGTCCGCCCGATCTTGATTCGCGGCCCCGCCGCGAGGAATATCCCCCCATGGCCGGTCGCATTCCCGAACACTTCATTCAGGATCTTCTCGCGCGCAGCGATATCGTGGCGCTGATAGACAGCCGTGTGCCGCTCAAGAAGACCGGCCGCAACTACGCCGCCTGCTGCCCGTTCCATCAGGAAAAGACCCCGTCGTTCACGGTCGCCCCGGACAAGCAGTTCTACTACTGCTTCGGCTGCGGCGCCTCCGGCAACGCGGTGGGCTTTTTGATGGAATACGACCACCTCAACTTCCCCGAGGCGGTGGAGCAGCTGGCGATCCGCGCGGGCCTGGAAGTGCCCCGCGAGGAAGGCCACGACGCGCGCAAGGACAAGGCCAAGCGGGACCGTCTGCAGACCCTTTACGACCTGCTCGCCCGCGCCGAACGCTTCTACCGGCAGCAGCTGAAAAGCGCCCCGGAAAAGCAGAAAGCAGTGAATTACCTGAGGGGCCGCGGCCTCACCGGGGAGATCGCCGCCCGCTACGGCCTGGGCTTCGCGCCGCCGGGCTTCGACAACCTGATCAACGGCCTGTCCCTGGACAAGGAAGGCCTGGAACAGGCGGTCACCGCCGGCCTGCTGGTGCGCCGCGAAGACAACGGCCGCACCTACGACAAGTTCCGCGACCGTATCCAGTTCCCGATCCGCGACCACCGGGGCCGCACCATCGGCTTCGGCGGCCGGGTGCTGGGCGACGGCAAGCCCAAGTATCTGAACAGCCCGGAAACCCCGGTCTTCCACAAGGGCCGCGAGCTCTACGGCCTGTGGGAATGGCGGCAAAGCCGCGACCGCAGCGACCGCCTCTACGTGGTGGAGGGCTACATGGACGTGATCGCCCTGGCCCAGCACGGGGTGCCCAACGCGGTGGCCACCCTGGGCACCGCCACCAGCGAGGACCACGGCCAGCTGCTGTTCCGCCAGGTCAACGAGGTGGTGTTCTGTTTCGATGGCGACGAAGCCGGACGGCGCGCCGCCTGGCGGGCGCTGGAATCGATCCTGCCGGTGCTGGACGACGGCAAGCAGGCCCGCTTCCTGTTCCTGGACGAAGGGGAAGACCCGGACACCCTGGTACGCACCCAGGGCCCGGAGGCGTTGTTAGCGCTCACTGACAAGGCCGACGCCCTGTCCACCTACCTGTTCCGGCACCTCTCCGAGGGGCTGGACCTGGCCACCGTGGACGGCCGGGCGCGGCTGGCGCGGCTGGCGCTGCCCTACCTGGACAAGCCGGCCGGGCCGGTCTACCGCGCCCTGCTGGAAGAAGAGCTGGCGCGCCTCACCCGCCTGGAGCAAAGCTCCCTGGAAAAGCTGCGCCAGAGCCTGCCCGCCCAACGGGGCCGCCCGGCGGCGCCCGCGGAGCCGAGCGCCCCGCCGCCAGCGGACGACTACGGCTATGGCGACGGTTACGAGCCGGCAGGCGATCCGGCAGGCGACCCCGGCGGCGAACCACCCCCGGACTGGGACGCCGCCGCCGTGGCCCGCGCCGCCCGGGCACGGCCCAGGCGCCCGCAACGGCAACGAGGCAGCGCCGGCGGCCTGGGGCTGGTGGAACGGCTGGTGCTGGTGCTGCTGTCGCACCCGGAAGTGCTGGAGGAGCGCCCCCTGCCGGAGGGCCTGGAAGAGCTGGATATCCCCCAGCTGGACCTGCTGATCCAGGTGGCGGGCACCGCCCGCGACCAGGCCAGCTCGCCGCCCGCCCTGCTGGGCGCGGTGATGGCGCTGGAACAGGGCGAATCCCTGTCGGTGCTGCTGCGCGAGGCGCTCAAACCGCCCATGGACGCGACCACGGCACGGCGCTACTGGCACGACGCCCTGGAGCACCTCAACGCCCTGGCGCTGGAGCAGGCCCTGGAACTGGAGCAGCGCCGCCCGACACCGGACGGGGCGCGGCTTTCAGAGCTGATCAAGGCGCTCGCCGAGGCCCGCAACCGGGCCCGCCAGGCGCCCATCAGCGACTGACGCCGCCCGTGCCGGGCTCTGGCGCCACCCCTTGTACAAACTGGCCCCGGACCCCATATCCCAGTATAATACGCCGTTTCCCAACGACATCTCGTTTTCCTCGACACTCTTCCAATCTGCACGGGCTTTTTCGCATGACGACTCAGAAACAGCAGCAATCACAGCTGAAGCAGTTGATCGCGCTGGGCAAGGAACAGGGCTACCTGACCTATGCCGAGGTGAACGACCACCTGCCCGAGTCCATCACCGACACGGATCAGGTGGAAGACATCATCCAGATGATCAATGACATGGGCATCAGCGTGGTGGAGAAAGCCACCGACGCCGATCAGATCATGATGGATGAGAGCGCGGAAAGCACCGACGAGATGGCCGCCGAAGAAGCCGCCGCCGTGCTCGCCTCCGTGGAGAACGAACCGGGCCGCACTACCGACCCGGTGCGCATGTACATGCGCGAAATGGGCACCGTGGAGCTGCTCACCCGGGAAGGCGAAATCGAGATCGCCAAGCGCATCGAGGAAGGCACCCGTGAAGTCATGCACGCCCTCGCCTTCTGGCCCGGCGCCGTGGAAATGGTCCTCGACGAGTACCAGCGCATCACCGACGAAGAGCGCAAGCTCACCGACGTGATCGCCGGCTACCTGGACCCCAACGACGACGGCGCCGCCGCCACCAACGCCAACAAAGAGCCGCGCTTCAGCCAGAAGAAGCGCGAGGAAGCTGAAAAGGCGGCGAAGGAAAAAGAGCGCGAGAAGGAAAAAGAGAAAGCCAAGCAGAAGGACGACGACGAAGAGGACGACGCCGACAAGAACACCGCCGACGCTGACGAGGAAGAAGAGGACGAAGGCGGCCTGGACCCGGTCCTGGCGGCGGAGCGTTTCGCCGAGCTCAAGAAGCTCTACGAGAAGGCGCAGCGTTCGTTCAAGCGCAACGGCCGCGACCACGCCAGCACCGCCAAGGCCCAGGAAGCCCTGGCCGCGCACTTCACCCTGTTCAAACTGGTGCCGCGCATCTACGACCAGCTGCTGGTCGGCGCCCGCACCCACCTGGACACCGTGCGCCGCTTCGAGCGCCACATCATGGCGCTGGCGATCCGCCGCGCCGGCGTGCCGCGCCGTGACTTCATCAAGATCTTCCCCGGCAACGAAACCAACATGGACTGGGTGGATCAGACGCTCAAGAGCAAGAAGTCCAAGGACTACGCCGACAAGCTGCGCCTGGTGAAAGAAGACATCCAGCGCAACCAGCGCAAGATCATGACCCTGGAAGAGGTCATCGGCCTGCCCGTGGCCGACATCAAGGAGATCAACCGCCGCATCTCCATCGGCGAAGCCAAGGCGCGCCGGGCCAAGAAAGAAATGGTCGAGGCCAACCTGCGCCTGGTGATCTCCATCGCCAAGAAATACACCAACCGCGGCCTGCAGTTCCTGGACCTTATCCAGGAAGGCAACATCGGCCTGATGAAAGCCGTGGACAAGTTCGAATACCGCCGTGGCTACAAGTTCTCCACCTACGCCACCTGGTGGATCCGGCAGGCGATCACCCGCTCCATCGCCGACCAGGCCCGCACCATCCGGATTCCGGTGCACATGATAGAGACGATCAACAAGATCAACCGGGTGCAACGCCAGATGCTGCAGGAAATGGGCCGCGAACCGACCCCGGAAGAACTGGGCGTGCGCCTGGAAATGCCGGAAGACAAGGTCCGCAAGGTGCTCAAAATCGCCAAGGAACCGATCTCCATGGAGACCCCGATCGGCGACGACGAGGACTCCAGCCTGGGCGACTTCATCGAAGACGGCAACGTGGACTCGCCGGTGGATTCCGCCACCTCCCTGGGCCTGGAAGAAGCCACCCGGGAAGTGCTGGCCAACCTCACCGCCCGCGAAGCCAAGGTGCTGCGCATGCGCTTCGGCATCGACATGAACACCGACCACACCCTCGAGGAAGTGGGCAAGCAGTTCGACGTCACCCGGGAGCGGATCCGTCAAATAGAGGCCAAGGCGCTGCGCAAGCTCCGCCACCCCTCGCGCAGCGAACATCTCCGCAGTTTCCTCGACGCGGACATGTAATTCGGTATATAACTACCGGCCCGGACAGTCCCGCTGTCCGGGCACCCTTGTGGGAGCGGGCCCGGCCCGCGAAAGCAGGCGTAGCCTGCGGCAACAACAATCAAAACTATCTCGGGCCTATAGCTCAACTGGTTAGAGCAGCGGACTCATAATCCGTTGGTTGCAGGTTCAAGTCCTGCTGGGCCCACCATCTCCCCATTTCCCGAACCACCCATCCAGAGCCTAACCCCAGCGCGCCTGCGAATAACGGAACACCGGCAGCGAGACACGCCAGCGGATGGCCACCATGCGCAGCAGCAGGCCGACGCTGAACGCGGCCAGTTGCGTCACGCCCTCGCCCACGCCCTGGCGCAGCAGGAACAGGTACAGCACGGCCACCACCAGAGACACACAGGCGTAGATTTCCCGGCGCAGCACCTGTGGCACCCGGCCGCACATAATGTCCCTGATGATCCCGCCGAAGATGCCGGTGGTGATCCCCGACATGACCACCACGATGGGCTCATAACCCAGCTCCAGCGCGACATTGCAGCCGATAATGGTAAAAGCGACCAGGCCGATGGCATCGAGAACCAGAAACAGCTGGCGCAAGTGGCGCATGAACCGGGCGATCGCAATGGTAACCAGGCCACCGATGAGGGTCATGTAGATGTAGCTGGGATGCTGGGTCCAGGTGACCGGGAAGTTGCCCAACAGAATGTCGCGAACGGTACCGCCACCCAGAGCGGTGAGAAAGGCGATCACGGCCACCCCGAACAGATCCATGTTGCGGCGTCCGGCGGCCAGGGCTCCGGACATGGCTTCGGCGGTGATGGCAATGAGATAGACAGAGGTCAGCACACAGTACTCCTGCGTTTACTTGGCCTCTCCCCCTGTCCTGCTACCTGAGAGTTTACAGAGCGGGTCTGCTTGCCCCTTCGGTGGACTGCGTGAGCAGCCTCTCTCCAGACGGCGTTGGATGGTGTCCGCAGTACCTGTGCCTGAGCGTTTATGGGAGGTTGCGCCTTCGGCGGGGCCCGCGGCCCTCTCTCCTGCGGATGAGCGGAGTATAGAGGCGGACAGGTCGGCCGTCGAGAAACCCGAAGACATAGTGACACCGCGCCGACGGGCCTATTTCAAGAATCGGAATAACGGTAGCAAGCCACAAAGGTATTGCGACATCGTGAACGCTCGTACTTTTTTCGTACTAACCACTGTTCAGTGTGCGATTTTCAGGCTACCTTCACGTTATGTTCACACTAACCGTCAATGCGGCACATCCGCTGGCTGCAAGGGCCCTAAAACCAACACTGGCGTATAAGAACGAGTATGCAGCTATGTCACATTCCAATGGCAACCATACCGCGAACGTGATCCAGCGCCTGGTAAGTCACGACCACGACATAACTCTGTTTTCCAAGCGCCTGGCCCACTCCTTGAAGGCGGAGGTAACGGGCTCGATACAAAAACCGGACTGCTTCTCCTGGAAGTCAGCGCCGCCGGAAGAGACCTGACGCATTACGTTCGTGATGGTTATTTTTCGTTCGATATCGAAGCAAAAATCACTCCCGAGGGTCACGAAAAAGAGGTACACAGTTTCGACAGGATCCCGGCAGAGGTGCACAAAAAGGATGCCGATACATACCTGATTCGATGCCGGCTTCCGGAATCGGTCTTTGTTACCGAAAGCCGTGGCGCATTGCGAATACCCTTCATACTCGGCATGAACGCCAGGGTATCGATCTCGGCCTATGAATCCGAGCTGACTATAGAAGCGCGGGTTCGGAACTTCTCCGCGGGCGGCTGTCTGGCCGACATGTCGATCGAAGACAGTCTTTCACTATATGTGGGGCAAACAGTGCCGGACCTGGCCATCACCTTCCCCAATGGTGAATGTCTTTTTTCGAAAGGGCGGGTCCGCCACATACGTCCGTTCGGCAGCCTTGGACGCGCGGCGGTCGGCCTTCAATTCATCGACGTGTCCAGCTCCATGAGCAAGGAGATATTCCAACATATCGCAGAATGCGAACGGGAAGCCGCCAGCCGGTCCGGTCTGAAGGAGAACGTCACACCTTCGGAGCTTTTCATTGCAAAAAGAACCGGCGCCACGGCCACCAGTATTAGTAAAAGCGAGAAGTCCAAAATGTCCCGGCAGCCCGCCATGGTTCCAGAAGTGTTAAAGGTCGCTCAGCAGCTCAAAGTCATCATGATGTTCATAAAAAACCGCGGTATCTTCAGCGAAGACACGCTGTTCGAATGTGGTGACATCTTGATAGACGGCGTGAAAGAGAACCGAAAACAGTTGCTCTACGCACTCTCTTTCCTCAGAGGGCAGCCCGAATGGGTGCGTCACGCGGTGCAATCATCGGGCCTTCTCGCCGACATGTTGATCACGCGGGACCCATACTCAAGGCAGATTCGAGAGGCTGTCATCGGCGCCTTGATCCATAACATGGGCAAGCCTCTTTTAATCGGCAAACAGATACCGTCTTTAAAAGTGAATATGAATCCCGCCCAGAGAGACCTCCTCAAAAGGCACCCGGATACCCTTCTAAAGAAGCTGGCCGCTTTGAACTGGGAGCCGACAAAAACCTGCCGGGATATCATCGAGAACGCGAACGAGCGCCTGGATGGCAGCGGTTACCCCGCCGGCAAAGCCGCGTCACGGCTCTCGGGCCAGGCCAAGCTGCTATCCGTCATCAAGGTGGTAAATAAACTCACCCATGAGCGAAACGGCGCGGCGCCGATGCCGCCTTTGGATGCGTACCGCTGGGTCTATGTCCGTCCCGACCTCTATGAGACCGAAATCGTGGTCGAGTACATTAAACATTACGGTTTCTACCCGATCGGGAGCCTGGCCAGATTCTCCGGCGGCTTTCTGGCCTGGGTCATGGATATAGACGGCAAAGGCACACCGAATAAAGTGCAGCTCACAAAAAACCTGGCGTTTCCGGACACCTCCATTGATACCGTGTTGACGTCCGCGGACTTCCACCAGATCGGAACCCTGCAAGGCATCGTCAACCCGGATGATTTCGGCGTAAAACCAGTGTTCTGAGACAGCCAACGGCAATAACCGATGGCAAAAAAAGGCGGGGCTGGTAGGGTAGCCGAATGACGCTTTCAAACCTTCAAAACCGGGCTATCGACACCGACCAGTGGTCGGCGTCGACGCACGCCTTCCATACCTGACGCCGCACCCCAATGGAACGTCCCCGGGGGTTCGGCGCCGCCGGGGACAAACGCACCCTCACGTTTCCATTGGAGAATATGGCATGGCCAACCTGCCCCCTATTACTATTTCCACCCTTGACCGCGACCGCCTTTACGCTCTGCTTGAGCACCACCACGAGGACCAGGAAGTGGTCGAGCACCTCTATGACGAACTGGACCGGGCCGAGTGCCGCCCCCTGAAAGAGATGCCCGACGACGTGGTGACACTGCACCGCTGGGCCTATTTCAAGAATCAGGACAACGGCCGGGAGCACCGTCTTATGCTGGTGATGCCGGACGAAGTGAGCGAAGGCCCGGACCGGCTGTCCATCCTGAGCCCGGTGGGCGCGGCCCTGCTCGGTTTATCCGTGGGCGCCACCATCGACTGGCCCAGCAAGGGCAAGGTGCTGCGTTTGACGCTGATCAGCGTGGCTCGAGGCCTCTGATGCGCCTGCGCCCCGACCCGTTCACCCTGATCCTGCTGGCCGCCATCCTGGCCGCATCGCTATGGCCCGCCGAGGGCACGTTGGCGGCGTGGCTGGGGCGGCTCGGCACCCTGGCCGTGGCGGTGCTGTTCTTTATCCATGGCGCGGCCCTGTCGCGGGACCAGATCCGCGCCGGCGCCACGCATTGGCGCCTGCATCTGTTTATCGCCGCGCTGACGTTTCTACTGTTTCCGCTCCTGGTCCTGCCGATCGACGGGCTGGCGCCGCGCTGGATCCCCGAGGATCTGGCCCTGGGGTTTCTTTACCTGGGCGTATTGCCGTCGGCGGTGTCCTCGTCGATCGCCTTTACCGCCATGGCCCGGGGCAACGTGCCCGCCGCCATCTGCAGCGCCGCGGCTTCCAACGTGTTCGGCATGATGCTCACCCCGTTCTTGTTGATGTTACTGGTGAGCACCACCGGCGACGGCGGCTTCGATACCTTGCAAGCGCTCAGGGATATCGTCCTTCAGTTGCTGCTGCCTTTTGCCCTCGGCCATGGGCTGCGCCGCTGGCTCGGTCCCTGGCTGGACCGGCACCCCGGCTTTTCCGCCCGCTACGACCAGGGCGTTATTCTGCTGATCGTCTACGCGGCCTTTTCCCAATCGGTGGCCAGCGGTCTGTGGCAGCAACTGCCGGCCACCGCCATCGTGCTGGCCGTGGCGCTGTGTCTGCTGTTGCTGGTGATACTGCTGGCGCTCACCACCTGGCTGTCGCGGCGCGCCGGTTTTAGCCGGGCCGATGAAATCGCCGCGGTCTTTTGCGGCTCGAAAAAGAGCCTGGCGTCGGGGCTGCCGATGGCCAAGGTGCTGTTCGCCGGCCATCCCGGGTTCGGCATGATCATTCTGCCGATCATCTGCTACAACCAGATCCAGATTCTGGTGGGTGCCGCCCTGGCGCAACGCTATTTAAAGCAAGCCGAGGACAGCCAGTGAACCAGGAGGAACAGGCGCGTCACTGCTTCTCAAGGTACATCTTCAACGCCACCGCGTTGTTGTGCTCGGTATCCTTGGCGGCATAGAGCAACGTCAGCGTGCCGCCATGAGCGCTTTCCAAAACAGACTCGACGGCCTCGCCTTGCTGGTCCAGCTCGGCGTGGAATTTCTGGTAGAACGCCGCCCAGCGCTGCGGGTCGTGGTTGAACCACTTGCGCAGCTCGCTGGAGGGCGAGAGTTCCTTGCGCCATTCATCCGCCCGCAGGTCTTCTTTCTTGATACCGCGCGGCCAGACCCGGTCCACCAGCACGCGGTGGCCGTCTGACTTTTCCACGCCGTCATAGACGCGCTTGCACTGAATCCGGTGCGGTTGCTTCATGGACACTCCTTGTTTCGGGCGCGCCGGTACGGATGAAAAGCCGGGTTAACCGCCCAGGCTTTCCCAGGCGCGCTGCGCGCGCATGGCGCGCGGCTTGCCGGCGACCTGGAACAGCGGGCGGTCGCGCCGCCAGCGTTCGGCGGCGGCGTCCCGCTCATCGGCCCAGAGCGCGTCCGCTTGCTGGTAAAGGTCGTTGGTGCGCGCCAGGGCGCCGGTCAACGCGATATGGGTGGCCGGCGCACCGGCGGGTTGCGCCGCCACGGCGGCGAGCCCGGTCAGGCTGGCGATGAGACTTTCCAGAAAAGACCGGGGCCAGCCCCGGGCGCGGCCTTCCCGCACCAGCCAGGCCTGCACCGCCAGGGCGATGAAGGTGTCCTCCACGGTACGGAACGGCTTCACGAAGTCGCTGTAGCCGTCACCGGGCATCAATGCTTCGGCCTTGGCACCGTCGAACACGGCGGCCACATGGGGGACTTCGGGAACGAACTCCAGCGGCGGCTTTTCCACCAGGCTGACGCCCTGGGTGTGGGTGCCGACGCGGGCGATCTTGAGCGCCGGGAGGTCGGTCTCGCCGCCGCCGTCCACGCGCCCCACCACCAGCAGGCCGGTGCAGGCGGAGCCCAGGGTGGTCCAGGTTTTCCGGCCGGTGACGGTAACGCCGCCCGCGCCGTCGTCGGCGATGCGCGTTTCGATGTCCCGGGGGCGGTTGCCGCCGGCTTCGGTGGCGCACATGGCCAACAGTTCGTGGTCGTCCACGGTGCCGCCGTTCACTTGAATCAGCTGTCGCAGCGCCGACTGATAGCCGGCGGCGAACGCCCAGCCCACCCGGTCGGCGGCGAAGCCGCCGCGCAGGGCCAGCCCTACCGGGTCATGGCGCTCGGCGGCCAGTTGGCGCCATTGTTCGCACCAGGCTTGCAGGCCGTCCGGCGCGGGGACCTCGGTGGGCCGGGTCAGACAGAACGTCAGGTCGTCATTCATGGTCAAAACGCCGCTCTCCCCACCGACGCACCGCCGTCGATAAACAGGGTCTGGCCGGTGATGTAGCCGCTGTGCTCGCCGAGCAGAAATTCCATGGCGGCGGCGATTTCGTCCGGCTTGCCGAAGCGGTCCATGGGTACGGACGCCAGATAGCGGGCCTCGCCCTCGCTGCCGGGCGGATTGTTTTCGCGGAACAGTTCGGTCTCGGTGGGCCCGGGGGCCACCGCGTTAACGGTGATGCCGGTGCGCGCCAGTTCCAGCGCCCAGGTGCGAGTGAAATTCACCAGCGCCGCCTTGGCAGAGGCGTAGGCGGTGCGCCCGGGCATGCCCAGCACGGTCAGGCTGGACACATTGAGCACCCGGCCCCAGCCCTGTTCGCGCATGTTCGGCAGCACCGCCTGGGTGGCCTGGATGGCGGAGTGCAGGTTGACGCCCATGACCGCGTCGAAGCTGTCCAGGTCGATCTCGCCGAGCGGCTGCGGGCGCACCAGGCCCACATTGTTGACCACACCGTCGAACCGGAAGCGGCGCGCCAGGTCGGCGAACACGTCCTCCGCCTGCTGGCGGTCGGACAGATCCGCCGACACCAGGGTGCCGGGAAAGTCCCGGTCGTCCGCGCGGCGGGCGATGCCCACCACGCCGTGGCCGGCGGCCGCCAGCCGCTGGGACAGGGCCCGGCCGATGCCCTTGCTGGCACCGGTGATCAAATAGGTTCTTGTCGTGGTCATTCAACGCTCCAATTGAAAAGGCCCGTTCAGCGGGCCGGCACGCCCTTCACGGTGGCGCCGTCGGGGACATCGTGCAGCACCACGGCGCCGGCGCCCACCACCACATTGTTGCCAATAGTGACGCCTTCGCGCACCACCGCGCCGATACCGATAAAGCTGCCCTCGCCGACGGTGACGTTGCTGGCCAAATGGGTGCCGGGGCAAAGGTGGGCACCGTCGCCGATCACGCAATCCCGGTCCACGGTAGCGCCGGTGTTGACGATCACCCCCAGGCCGACGCGGCTGTCCACGCTGACCACGCCGCCGGCCAGCACCACCGCGCCGGGGGTGATCTCGGCGAAACGGCTCACCGACGCCTGGGGGTGGATGATGGTGGCCAGGCTCACGTTCTTCGACACCAGTTCGCGCAGGCGGCTCAGGCGGGCGTCATTACGGCCGATGCCCACCGCCACCGAATCGATGTGCACCAGGGCGTCGAGCAGCGCGCCGCTGCAACCGACGATCTGCCAGCGCTCGTTGGCCTGTTTGTCCGGCCAGGCGTCATCGTAGAACTCGATTTTCCGCCACCCGGACGCCATCGCCGTATCGGCGAGCACCTTGCCGTGCCCGCTGGCACCCAGAATCGCTAACGACCTTGTCATACCCACCTCCTCACGCCGGTGCTGGTCCCTTCGTTGTACCACAAAAGCGGCGGCGGGGAGCGTGGCGACATGCGACGTCCACCGCGACGAAAAAGACAGCGGTCCGCCCCGGTGCGTACAATAACGGCTCTCGCACGCCACGACCGATCCCATGACCGACCAGCGCTTGATACCGCCCTGCCTGCACGACCTGGACGTTAGCGCCTGGGACGCCGGCCTGTATCTGGCGCGCTGCCGGTTTCGCCCGGAACAACTGCGCGACAACGCCTTCCAGCTGGCCCGCGTCCCCGAGCCGGACACCCTGCGCGGCGCCATCGCCAAGCGCCGCTGCGAGTACCTGGCCGGCCGGGTGTGCGCCGCCACCGCCGGCCAAGCGCTCACCGGTGAGAGCCTGATTCCGGCGCTGGGCAAAGACCGCGCGCCGCTGTGGCCGGCGCCCCTGGTGGGCGCCATCACCCACAGCCACGGGCGTGCCGCGGCGCTGGTGGGGCACCGGGATCAATGGCAAGGGCTGGGTCTGGATTATGAGGCCTGGCTGGCGCCGCGCCGGGCGCTACGCCTGGCCGGGGAGATACTGACCGAACAGGAACGCCAGGCCCTGCAGGGCCTGGATGAGGCCGAGCAGGCACGCCGGATCACGCTGACGTTTTCGGTGAAGGAGAGTCTGTTCAAAGCGCTCTACCCGCTCACCGGACGGCGCTTTTACTTCCAGGACGCGGCCCTGGACGGAGAAGACCGGATCCGCCTGCTGACCACCCTGTCCGCCGACTGGCGGCAGGGGGAAATTCTGCCTTACCAGCGGCGGGACGAAGAGGCCGGGGTGCTGAGCTGGATCCGGGTTCCCGCTTAGAACAGGTCCTGATCCAGGCTCATCATGGTGCCGGCACCGGCCTTGATCTGCTCGGCCAGGGCGCCGGCGCGGGGCAGCAGGCGCTCGTAGTAGAAGCGGCCCACGGTGACCTTGGCGCGGCCGAAGTCGTCGTCGCGTTGCGCGGCGGTGACCATCATGCGCGCCCACAGCCAGGCGTAGGTGACGTAGCCGAACAGGTCCAGGTACTCCACCGCGTTGGCATTGACCGCGTCCGGGTTGTCGCCGGCCTGGCGCAGCATCTCGGCGGTGGTGCTTTCCAGCAGATCCACGGCGCTGACCAGACGTTCCTTGATGCCGTCCAAGCCCGGCTGGTTGCCGTTGTCATCGATCCAGCGGCGCATGTCGGCGAGGTACGCTTCCACGTATTTACCGCCGTTACGGGTCACTTTGCGGCCGGCCAGATCCAGCGCCTGGATGCCGTTGGTGCCTTCGTAAATCTGCGAGATGCGGCAGTCGCGCACGAACTGCTCCATGCCCCACTCACGCACGTAGCCGTGGCCACCGAACACCTGCTGGCCGATCACCGTGGTGTCGAAGCCACGGTCGGTGAAGAACGCCTTGGCCACCGGGGTCATCAGGGCGACCCGGTCCTGGGCGGCTTTTTTCTCGGCCTCGTCCTCGGAGAACTTGGCCTTGTCCAGCTCCATGCCCACATAGGCGGACAGCGCCCGGCCGCCTTCGTTGAGGGCGCGCATGGTCAGCAGCATGCGGCGCACGTCGCCGTGGACGATGATCGGGTCGGCGTTGCCGCCTTCGTTCTGGACGCCGGTGGCGGCGCGGCCCTGAAGACGCTCGCGGGCGTAGTCGGCGGCGCTCTGGTAGCTCACCTCACCCAGACCCAGGCCCTGGATGCCGATGGACAGGCGCTCGTAGTTCATCATCGTGAACATGGCCGCCAGGCCCTGGTTGGGCTCGCCGATGATCCAGCCCTTGGCGTCGTCGAAGTTCATCACGCAGGTGGCGGAGCCCTTGATGCCCATCTTGTGCTCGATGGAACCGGCGGCGACGCCGTTGCGCTCCCCGGCGTCGCCGTTGGCGTCGGGCAGGAACTTGGGCACCAGGAACAGGGAAATGCCCTTGGAGCCGGCGGGGGCGTCCGGCAGCTTGGCCAGCACCAGGTGGATGATGTTGTCCACCATGTCGTGCTCACCGCCGGTGATGAAGATCTTGGTACCGGAGATATTGTAGGAGCCGTCGTCGTTGGGCACCGCCTTGGAGCGCATGATGCCCAGGTCGGTGCCGCAGTGCGGCTCGGTGAGGCACATGGTGCCGCTCCACTCGCCGCTGTAGAGCTTGGGCAGATAGGCCTGCTTGAGCTCTTCGGAGGCGTGCGCGTCCAGGCACAGGGTGGCGCCGTTGGTGAGCGCCGGGTACAGCGCGAACGAGGAGTTGGCGCTGTGCATCATCTCCTCGAACAACACCGCCAGGGATTTGGGCATGCCCTGGCCACCGAATTCCGGGTTGCCGGAAAACGCGCTCCAGCCGTTCTCGGCGTAGGTCTTGAAGGCTTCCTTGAAGCCTTCGGGGGTGGTCACTTCGCCGTTGTCGAAGTGGCAGCCCTGCTCGTCGCCTTCCCGGTTGAGGGGGAACAGCAGGTTTTCCACCATCTTGCCCGCTTCATCGAGGATCGCGTCGGACAGATCGCGGGTCACCTCGGCGGTGGCGGACATGGAAGCCCAGAGCTTATCGGCCTCGAACACATCGTTAAGGACGAAGCGCATGTCTTCCAGGGGCGCTTTATAGGTGGCCATTGGCATATCTCCCGAAACAGCTTGGTCGCGGGACGATAGTTTAGTCCCGGCGAACAGGGCGTAAATGTTTATTTGTGACCCGCCGTTCATCCTCTTCCCGGGGCTCCGGGCGGCGCCACAGCCACAACATCAGGGCGCACAGAAACAGCGGGACGCCGATCTTGACCGGGTTGGGCACGGGGGACAAGGCGATGATGCCGATACTGACGAGCATCATGGTGGAGGCGGCGCATTTGCCGCGCCGGGATATGGCGCCGCGCTCACGCCAATGGAGGATGGGCGGCCCATAACGGGGATGATCCAGCAACCAGGTCTCCAGGCGCGGCCAGCCCCGGGCGCCGGCCCAGGCGGCCACCAGCATGAACACCACGGTGGGCATGCCCGGCAGAACCACGCCGATCAAGCCCAGGGCCACGCACAGCAGCGCCAGGGCACGCCACAGGAATACCTTGATCATGGGCTGATTACAGCACGGCGGCCCCCCGCCGGGCCAGCGGCGGCCTATTGCTCCTCGAAGGAGGCGTAGTAGGCCGCCAGGCTGTCGATCAGGGCGCGCACCGCCGGCAGCATGCCCCGGCGGGACGGAAATACCGCATGGATGATGTCCCGTGGCGGCGCCCAGTCCGGCAACACATGGACCAGGTCGCCGCGCGCCAGGGCATCACGGACGGTCAGCAGCGGCAGTTGCACCACCCCGACCCCACCCAGCGCCGCCCGGCGCAGGGCCACCATATCGGTGGTGACGAAGCGCGGAGCGTGACGCACCGACAGCGGCTGGTCCCGGGGTCCGTACAGGTGCCATTCATAGCGCGGCGCCGGACTGCCCAGCCACAGCGTGGGCCAGCCGGCCAGGTCCTCGGGGCCGGCGGGCACGCCGTAGCGTTCGATCAGATCCGGACTGGCGAGCAGGCCCAGATGCCGCTCGGACAGCACCTTCATCACCAGGTCGCTGTCTTCCAGCGGCGGCTGGCGGACGCGGATCGCCACGTCCACCGCTTCGTGCACCAGATCGACCCGGCGGTTGGTGGCCTCCAGATGCACGGTGACACCCGGGTAATCGCGCATGAAGCCGGCCAGGAACGGGCCCACGTGCACATGCAAAAGCGTCACCGGGCAAGCCAGCCGGATCACCCCGCGGGGCTCCGCCCGCACGCTGTCGATGGCCTCCTGGGCGGCTTCCGCCTCCACCAGCATGGCCTTGCAGTGCTCGTAGTAGGTTTGGCCGGTCTCGGTGGTGGAGAAGTGGCGGGTGGAACGGTGAATCAGGCGCACCCCGAGCCGGTCTTCCAGGGCCGCCACCCGGCGGCTCAGTTTGGATTTCGGCACGCCGATGGCGCGGCCGGCCGGCGCGAAGCCGCCGTGCTCCACGGTTTGCGCGAAGTAATAGAGATCGTTCAGGTTTTCCATTGCGCCGCCATCATCGTCCCACAAGTAGAACAAAGCGTAGCATTTTAGCCTACTACCCGGCACACCGTCCCATTTATAGCATTCAAACCATGGAGAGGCAGCCGGCTTCTCCAGCCATCAAGGAGCTATATCATGAGTACTTACAATCGCTTGAATAAGGACGACGCGGCGGTACTGCTGGTGGACCATCAGGCCGGCCTGTTGTCGCTGGTCCGCGACATCGACCCGGACCGCTTCAAAAACAACGTGCTGGCCCTGGCGGACCTGGCCGAGTACTTCCAGCTGCCCACCATCCTCACCACCAGTTTCGAGGACGGCCCCAACGGCCCGCTGGTGCCGGAACTCAAGGCGCAGTTCCCGGACGCGCCCTACATCGCGCGGCCCGGCCAGATCAACGCCTGGGACAACGAGGATTTCCTCAACGCGGTGAAGGCCACCGGCAAGAAGCAGCTGATCATCGCCGGCGTGGTCACCGAGGTGTGCGTGGCGTTCCCGGCCCTGTCGGCTCTGGAGGAAGGCTTCGAAGTGTTCGTGATCACGGACGCGTCGGGCACCTTCAACGCCATGACCCGGGACGCCGCCTGGCAGCGGATGGCCGCCGCGGGGGCGCAGTTGATGACCTGGTTCGGGGCCGCCTGTGAATTGCACCGCGACTGGCGCAACGACATCGAGGGGCTGGGTACGCTGTTCTCCAATCACATTCCGGATTACCGCAATCTGATCACCAGCTACAACACCCTGACCTCGAAAGCCTGACCCGGTGGGCGCTCGCCGAAACGGCGGGCGCCCCCGGCAGCGGGGTTAATAGCCGCCGCTGTCCAAGGTCTCCGGCAAGTCAGTACTCACCCCACCACGGGCGGCCGCCTGGCCCTTGCTCATCAGTTCCTCGACCGTCATCGATTCCCCATTGAGAGTGACCTCGCCCTGCTCCAGCGTCAGGCGGGTACGCAACCGGCCGTTCTCCTGGCGCAGCCAGCCGCCGCTTTGGTAGTCCACCAGGCCGGCGCGCAGGCCGGGCGGCAGCAGCGCGGAGGCGGCGTCGAAATCAACACTCAGGTCCACCAGCCGGGCCAGCGCCGCGGGCGGCAGCATCTGCAGCTCGGCGAAGCTCGGGTTGAGGCCGTCCAGGCCGTTGTAATCGAGGGCGCTGTCCAGGGTGAGCTGGCGTTCGCCGGCGCCGTCCATCACCATCTTGACGGTCATGCCGGTGCGTTCGGGATGCAGCAGCTGGGTGCTCATCACGGTGATCATCTCTTCCCCCAACGCGGCCATCCGCTCGCCCTTCTCCTGCATCGCGGCGGCGTCACCCTCGCCGCTCATCGCCTGCATCATCATTTCCAGTTGCAGACTGTCCAGCTCCTGGGAGATGCGCTGCACGCGGATGGCGGCGGCGCGGTCGAAGCCGTGCCAGTCAAAGCCCAACCAGGCGCTGTCGACGCGCTCCGGCACCTGGTCACCGCTCAGCGCGTCCAGCCACAGGCCGCTGTCGCCGCTCAGGGTGTCGCCGTCTTCCCGGGTGCGGGTGCGCAGGGTCACGTTGCCCGCCACCTGCTCGCGGCCACCGGCGCTGACGCTGAGGCCGTTGGCCGCCATGGTCATGTCGATCAGCGGCAGCACCTCGCCGAGCATGGCCTTAAGGCGGACTTCCGCGTCCAGCTCCGGCAGCACCAGGGCGCCCTGCGGGCCGGCCACGCGCAGGTCGCGGCCGCGCACAAAGAAGTCGCCGACCTTGGCGACCGGGTCGTCGACCCGACCGTCCATGCGCAGCTCCGCCAGCGAGGCACTCAGCTCGGGGCTCTCGAACCGGAACGGCGACACCAGCACCCGCAGGTCCACGCCGCCGTCGAAGGTATACCAGCTGTGCCCGATCACCGGCGGCTGGCCGGCGAACAGGCCGTCGACCATCTGCTTGATTTCCGGCGGCAGCGGGCTCAGGTCCAGCTCGCTGCGCGCGTAGGCGAGCCCCAAGGACGGACCGTCGGGGCCGAACAGCAGCGGCCCGTAGTGAACCTCACCGCGATCACAAAGCTTGCCGGAGTAGGCCTGCAGCATGGCCATATCCGGCGGCAGCCGGTCGAACACCAGACAAATACGCGTGTCGGCGCCGAACAGCCCCTTGTCGTACTCGGCGATATCCAGCCGCACCAGGTCGGAGCCCGGTAAGATTTCCTGGCCCGCCACCTGGGCGCGCACCGTGTCTTCCACCTTATTGCCGATCACATAGCCGGCGGCCAGCCAGAGCCCGCCCAGCACCAGGACCGCGAGAAGCAGCTTTTTCATTTTTCCCCCAGAATATTATTGTTCCGGCCGGCAGCCGGTTCCCCCAGCCCCTAACTATAGCGGTATCGCCGGGAAATTTTCACCACGCGGTTCGCAGCTTCCAGCCGCACAAAAGCGTCTCTGGAATCCTGCCGGGTGGCTAAAGCCACCCTTTCGCTTGCCAGGCAAGCTCCCACAGGTGCCACACACCACAAAAAAAAGCCCGGCGCGAAGGCCGGGCTTTTCGATCGGACCAGTGACGGCCGCCATCAGAACGCGAAATGCTCCGCGTCCAGCTCCATCAGGCTGTCGATGCCACCCTCGATGGCGCCTTTGTGGCCGGCGATACGGGGCAGGATGCGCTTGAAGTAGAACCGCGCGGTGCTGATCTTGGCCTTGTAGAAGTCCTCGTCACCGGCACCGGCGTCGAGCTGCGCCTGGGCCTTGCTGGCCATCAGCGCCCACAGGTAGGCCAGGGTCACGTAACCGGAGTACATCAGGTAATCCACGGAGGCGCCGCCGGCGGAATCCGGGTTCTGCATCGCCTGCATACCGATGGCCTGGGTCAGATCACCCCACTCTTTGTTGCTGGCCGCCAGCGGCTCGATCAACTCCTTGAGCTTGTCGTTGTCGGCGTTGGCTTCGCAGAACTTGTGGATGATCTTGGTGAAGTTGCGCAGCGCCTGGCCCTGGGTCATCAACACCTTGCGGCCCAGAAGGTCCAGCGCCTGGATGCCGGTGGTGCCTTCGTACAGGGTGGAGATGCGCGCGTCGCGCAGGTTCTGCTCCATGCCCCACTCGCGGATGAAACCGTGGCCGCCGTAGATCTGCACACCGTGGTTGGCCGCTTCCAGGCCCACTTCGGTGACGAACGCCTTGGCGATCGGGGTCAGCAGCGCCATCAGGGCGTCGGCCTCTTTGCGCTCTTCCTCGTCCTTGGCCAGCTTTACGGTGTCGCCCAGCTGGGCGCAGAAGTACACCAGCGCGCGGCCGCCTTCGGCGAACGCCTTGCTGGTCAGCAGCATGCGGCGCACGTCCGGGTGCACGATGATCGGGTCGGCCGGGCCGTCGGCGTTCTTGGCGCCGGACAGGCTGCGCATGGCGAGGCGGTCCTTGGCGTAGGTCAGGCCGCCCTGGAAACCCAGCTCGGCGTGGGCCACGCCCTGGATGGCGGTACCCAGACGGGCGAAGTTCATAAAGGTGAACATGCAGTTCAGGCCTTTGTTCTCCGGGCCGATCAGGTAGCCGGTGGCGCCGTCGAAGTTCATCACGCAGGTGGCGGACGCCTTGATGCCCATCTTGTGTTCGATGGAGCCGCAGGCCACGCCGTTGCGCTCGCCCACGCCGCCGTTACCGTCGGTGAGGAACTTGGGCACGATGAACAGGGAGATACCCTTGGTGCCCTTGGGCGCGTCCGGCAGGCGGGCCAGCACGATGTGGACGATGTTGTCGGCCATGTCGTGTTCGCCGGCGGAGATGAAGATCTTGGTGCCGGTGATCTTGTAGGAGCCGTCGGCCTGGGGCTCGGCCTTGGTCTTGAGCAGACCCAGGTCGGAACCGCAGTGGGCTTCGGTCAGGCACATGGTGCCGGTCCATTCACCGCTGGTGAGCTTGGGCAGGTAGGTCTGCTTCTGCTCGTCGGTGCCGTGGGCCTCGATGGTCGCCACCGCGCCGTGGGACAGGCCCGGGTACATGCTCCAGGACCAGTTGGCGGTGCCGGTCATTTCGGAGATGGCGATACTGGAGGAGCCCGGCAGGCCCTGGCCGCCGAATTCCGGGTCGCCGCCCATGGCCGGCCAACCGCCTTCCACGTACTTGGCGTAGGCTTCCTTGAAGCCTTTCGGGGTGGTCACCACGCCGTTCTCGAAACCGCAGCCTTCCTCGTCACCGGAACGGTTCAGGGGCGACAGCTCGTTTTCGGCGAACTTGGCGCCCTCTTCCAGGAAGGCGTTGAGCAGTTCGCTGTTCACTTCTTCCAGACCCAGTTTGGCGTAGTGGCCGTCCAGGTCGAGAACTTCGTTCAGCACAAAGCGCATGTCGCGCAGGGGAGCCTTGTAATCAGGCATGTCGGATCTCCCGGAATGGTTTGCAATGCAGGGAAACCGGCCCCGGAGGTCTGTGGAAAGAGCAGCGAAACGGGGCGGGTCCATCGTCAGGACGGCAATGGTAGCGCCGCCCGAAAGCCGGTGCCCACAACTATTTGTGACCCGTAAGTCAAACAAGCGTTTGAAACCACTTTTCGTCCGGGAAGGCTGGTATAGTTCCGCTCAGTATCAGGGCACACGAACAGGAGCGACCCGCCATGATCGACCCCAACCTGCTGGATATTCTGGTCTGTCCGGTGAGCAAGGCACCGCTGATTTTCGACGAGCGGAAGAACGAATTGATGTGCAAGGCGAGCGGCCTCGCCTACCCGGTGCGCGACGGTATTCCTGTCATGTTGGAAGAAGAAGCTCGCACCATGGAAGACGACGAACTTCGCTCCCTATAGGCCCGAGAACCACCGCCAAGGATGCCCCGATGAAACGGCTGCTCTCCTCATCGCTGTTACTCTTTTCCTTTGTTTTCGCCGCCGGCCAGACCGCCTTCGCTCAACAGACGGAGGGCGGTAACGGCGACGCCACCGCCGAGGACAACGCCGCGGCGGCCGCCCAGGAGCAGGCCCGCAAGCGCGAGGCCTGTCTGCTGCGCGCGGCCCAGACCGCCGGCGACGACGTCACCCTGGAACAGCTGCGCGGCTGGTGCGACGACGGCGCCCCCAAGCAGCGGCTGCCCCACGAGGACGCCCTGCGCGCCCGCCTGGCCCTGGAGCAGACCAGCCAGGAAAACCCGTTCGTGATCACCCCGCACCGACGCAACTACCTGATGCCCTACAGCCACTGGAGCAACCCCCAGTGGAACGACCCGGACCGCGAGGACCAGAACCTGGATTCCGGCGAGGTGAAGTTCCAGTTCTCCCTGAAAGCGCCGGTGTACGACGACTTCTGGGACGGCAGCACCCTGTACATGGCGTTTACCGGGGTGTTCTTCTGGCAGGCTTACAACAGCGAGGACTCGCGCCCGTTCCGGGAGATCAACTTCACCCCGGAGGTGTTCCTCGCCAAACCCATCGACTGGCAGCTGGGCCCGGTGCAGTCCGAGCTGCTGGCGTTCGGTTTCCGCCATGATTCCAACGGCCAGGACGAGCCCACCTCACGCAGCTGGAACCGTCTCTACCTGCGTCATGTGTCGCAGATCGGCTCCTACTATGTGTCGGTGATGCCCTGGTACCGTATCCCCGAGGAAGAGAAGGATTTCCCGCTCGATCCGCGCGGCGACAACAACCCGGACATCGAAAAGTACATGGGCAATTTTCAGCTGGAGGTGGCCCGGGTGTTCGGCAACCACGTGCTGGAGCTGATGGTGCGCAACAACCTGCGCTCCGACAATAAAGGCGCCGGGCAGATCAACTACTCGTTCCCGATCAACGATCGCTTCAAGGGGCTGGTGCAGGTCTTCACCGGCTACGGCGACTCGCTGATCAACTACGACGATTACGAAACCCGCTTCAGCCTCGGCATCCTGCTCACCGACACCCTTTAAACCTCCCCGGGCAGGAGCGGGCTGTGGGAGCGGGCCTTGCCCGCGAAAGGGAGCGAAGCTCCCGGCAGGATCCCAGAGCACTCTCTAACGGCAGCACAAACAGCCTCTCTGGAATCCTACCGGCCGGCTTTGCCGGCCTTTCGCTTGCAAGGCAAGCTCCCACAAACCTCGCTTCGTAGCGAATCCTGGCAGGGTTGCCTCCCCGCTCTAGGGCAGAGGATACAGGTCACCATCCAGAGCCATCACCACCTTTTCCCCTCGTGCCGGGCGAATCGGCCAGCCTCCAGTAAGACCGCCGAAGGCAGGTAACACGGTGACACCGTCGCGCAGCCAGAATACGGGGGCGCGCACGCTGTCGGCGCCGCCATGCAACCGGTAAGCCGGGTGCAGATGGCCACCGAGGACGTGTCGACCGCTGACCGGATAGGGGTCATGGGCAAGCCGGAAAGGTCCCAAGTCCAAATGCGAGTGCCAGATCATATCCAGGTCGAGGCCCTCGGCGTGACGGTCATGATTGCCAATCACGACCTCCGGGGTCAGTAACGCATGGCGCGCCCGCCAAGCTGGCCAAGCATCCAGAAACGGCTCACCCCGACTTGGCCGATGGTGGAAAAAATCCCCTAGAACGATCAGTCGTGCCGGCTGAAAATGCTCGATTAAAATACTGAGCCGGTCCAGGTCCGCGCGGCTCTCGCCCCCCGGTACCGCCAACCCACGGCGACGCAGGAAGGCGCCTTTGCCAAAATGCGTGTCGGCAACCAGCAACGCGCTTTCGCCGGGATAGAACAGGGCCCGGTCGCCGTGCAGCCAGACGGTCTCACCGGCCAGGGTCAGTGCCAGGCTGTCGCTCATGCGTCCCCCGCCCGCCGGTCCGCGTGTTTCTCCAGGCGCTCGGTCATGCGCGCCACCCGGTCGCGCCAGCTCTCCGTGCTCAGCCGGTTACGCAGGCGCTCCACCCACAGCGGAAACGCCAGCGGCGTGAACCGCTCGGGAGCGGTGAGCACCAGGGCCTGGTCGCGGGCCCGCTCCAGCACCGCCCGCAACCGGCCGATTTCCAGCTGGCTTTCCAGCACCTCGCGGCGCGCCTGATCCAACAGCAGGTGGTCCGGGTCGTAGCGGTCCAGGGTGTCGTAGAGCAGGCCGCTGGACGCCTGCAGCTGCTTGCCGGTTTTGCCCTTGCCGGGGTAGCCCTGGAACACCAGCCCGCTGATCCGCGCGATGTCCCGGAAGCGACGGCGCGCCAGTTCGCCGGCGTTGAGCGCCGCCAGCACATCCTCCACCAGGGATTCCGGCGTCAACAGCGCGCGCCAGTCGTCCTCGTGCAGCGGCGGCACCTTGGCCGCGGTGAGCAGCTCCAGCCCGTAATCGTTCACCGAGATCGAGAAGGTGGCGGGAAACCGCTGCCCCAGCCGCCAGGCCAGCAACGACGCCAGCCCTTCGTGGGCGAGCCGGCCGGCGAACGGAAACAGGAACCAGTGGGTGCCTTCGCGGGAGCGGCTGCGCTCGATCAACAGTTGGCGCCGCGACGGCAGTGCCGACTGGTCAAGCTGCACTTCCAGCACGTCACGAATCGCCTGCACTTCCTGATCCCGGTAATCGCCGCCGGCCACCTCCTCGAGGATATCCAGCACCGTGTCCGCCAGCTCCGTGGACAGCGGCAGCCGCCCGCCCTGCCAGCGCGGCACCAGCGAGCGCCGCCCCTTGGCCGCGCGCACATAGGCGGTCATATCACGCACCCGGATCAGCTCCAGGGCCCGGCCGGAAAACAGGAACACATCGCCGGGCTTCAGGCGGGCGACAAAACTCTCCTCGATGGTGCCGATGCTGCCGCCGCGTGGGTATTTAACGCGCATCTGGTAATCGCTGGTGATGGTGCCCACCGCCATGCGGTGGCGGCGCGCCAGCCCCTGGTCGCTGACCCGGTAGACGCCGTCTTCTTTCACCACCCGCCGGAACTGGGGGTAATGCTCGAGCACCGCGCCGCCCCGGGTAATAAAGTCCAGGCACCACTGAAACTGGGTGTCGGTGAGGCCGGCGAAGGCGTGGGTGGCGCGCGCCTCCGCCAGCACCCGGGGCGCCTGGAAGCCGTCGCCCACCGCCAGGGTCACCAGGTGCTGCACCAGCACGTCCAGGCACAGGGTCAGGGGCGGGCGCGCCTCCACCCGCTCGGCGGCCCAGGCGCGCCGGGCGGCGGCGATCTCCACCAGCTCGAAGGCATGGCTGGGCACGCACAGGATTTCGCTGTCGGCGCCGGGCCGGTGGCCGGAGCGCCCGGCGCGCTGCATCAGCCGCGCCACGCCCTTGGGGCTGCCCACCTGCACCACCCGGTCCACCGGCGAGAAATCCACGCCCAGGTCCAGGCTCGAAGTGCACACCACGCAGCGGAAGGCGCCGTCGCGCAAACCCTCTCCAGCTTCTGCCGCAGGCGCCGGTCGATGGAGCCGTGGTGCAGCCCGATCTCGGTGATCCAGTCCAGCCGCGCCTTGGCCAGCGCCTCGAACCACAGCTCCGCCTGGGCGCGGGTGTTGGTGAACAGCAGCGCCGTCCGGCCCTGTTCCAGGTAGTCGATCACCGGTTGCAGTTGCGCCAGCCCCAGATGCCCGGCCCAGGGAAAGCGGTCCACCTGGTCCGGGCAGAGGCCGCGCACCGTCAGTGTCTTGGGGCTGTCGCCGGCGATGCGCTCACCGCCGGGTGGCCCGCCTTGCCCGCCGCCGAGCAGCACCGCCATGGCCTGGTCCAGATTGCCCAGGGTGGCGGACAGCCCCCACACCGGCAGGCCGGGCCGGCGCGCGCGCAGCCACGCCAGGCACAGCTCCAGCTGGACGCCGCGCTTGCTGCCCAGCAGCTCGTGCCATTCGTCGACGATTACCGCGTCCAGGTGCTGGAAGCGCTGCGCGGCGTGCTTGTACGACAGCAGCAGCGACAGGCTTTCCGGCGTGGTGATCAGCGCTTCGGGCAACCGCTTGCGCTGGCGCGCCCGGGCGGCGGAACCGGTGTCGCCGGTGCGGGTTTCCACGCGCCAGTCCAGGCCCACGCCGTCCAGCGCCTCGCGCAGATTGCCGGCGGTGTCCTCGGCCAGCGCGCGCAGCGGGGTGATCCACAGCACCCGCAGGCCGCCGCCCCGGTCGCCGCGATCCAGCGCCCGGGACACCGGCCCCAACCAGGCGGCCAGGGACTTGCCCGAACCGGTGGGGGAATGGATCAGGCCGGAGCGGCCGTCGCGGAACACCGCCCAGGCGCGGCGCTGGAACGGCGCCGGCGACCAGCCCTGGCGGGCGAACCAGGCGTCCACCGCCGCCAGACCGTCAGCTGCCGTAGGCATCCAGCAATTCCTTGACCTGGGTCAGGCTGTCCGCCTGGTCCGGCGTCAGGTCCTGGCGCCAGCGGGCGATGCGCGGAAAACGCAGGGCGATGCCGGATTTATGGCGCGGCGACGGCTGGATGCCCTCGAACGCGATCTCGAACACATGATGTGGCTGCACCGACCGCACCGGGCCGAATTTCTCCACCGTGTTGCGGCGGATCCAGCGGTCCAGGCGGCCGATCTCCTGGTCGCTCAGCCCGGAGTAGGCTTTGGCGATCGGCACATAGCCGTCGCCGTCCGGCACCGCCAGGGTGTAATCGGTGTAGAGATTGGCGCGGCGGCCGTGGCCGGGCTGGGCGTAGAGCAGCACCGCGTCCAGGGTCAGCGGATCGATCTTCCACTTCCACCAGTCGCCACGCACCCGCCCGCTGCGGTAGGGGCTGTCCCGATGCTTCAGCATCAGCCCTTCCACCTGGTGCTCGCGGCTGTCGGCGCGCAACGCGGCCAGCGCCGGCCAGTCCGGCGCGTCCACCAGCGGGCTCAGTTTCAAGGCCGGCTCGTCGGCGTCGGCGATCAGGGTTTCCAGGGCCGCGCGGCGCTCGTGCAGGGGGCGCGCCCGCCAGTCCCGGCCCTGGTACTCAATCAGGTCGTAGGCGAGAAACGCCACCGGCACTTCACGCAGCAGCTTCTCGCCCACTGTTTTGCGCTGAATGCGGCGCTGCATTTGCGAAAACGGCAGCACCCTGTCGTGCCAGGCCACCAGTTCACCGTCGAGCACCGCCTCGGGCAGCGCCCCGGCGGCGGCCTCCACTTCCGGGAAGCGGCCCGCCATGGGCTCCTCGCCCCGGGACCACACCCAGACGCCGTTAGGCCGCGCAATCAACTGGGCGCGGATGCCGTCCCATTTCCATTCCGCCTGCCAGTCGCTCAGCGGGCCGAGGCTGTCCGGTTCGTCCTTCAACGGCGACGCCAGGAAGAACGGGTACGGCTGGCCGTCCCGCTCCTCGCGGCGCTCCTCACTGAGCAGGTGGGTAAAGAAGCTGGCGCCGGGCTCGAACTCGCCCATCAGCCGGCGCGCGATCAACGCCCGGGGCAGCCCGCTCAGTTCCGCCAGGGCCCGCTCCACCAGCCCCCGGGAGACGCCCACCCGCAAACTGCCGGTGAGCAGCTTGTTGTAGAGAAAACAGGCCTCGCGGGGCAGCCGCCGCCACTGCGCCATCACCCGGGCTTTCTGCTCCGCCTCGTCCTGGCCGCGCAGGGCCAGGACGCCGCCTTCCACCCAGGCGGTCAGCGAGGTGTCCGCGGGCGCCGGTTCCGGGGCCGGGTCCATCAGCAGGCTGATGGTTTCCGCCAGGTCGCCCACGTGCTGGTAGGTCTCTTCCACCAGCCACTCGGGCAGGCCGCAGGCTTCGGTGACCCAGGCGCGCAGTTTGCGCGCGCCCACCAGCCGTTTCATGCGGCGGCCGGTGAGCATGTACACCGCCCAGGCGCCGTCGTCCGCCGGGGCCCGGTCGAAATAGCGCTTCAGGGCGTCCAGCTTGACGCTGGTGCGACTGGTGGCGTCCAGCTCCGCGAACAGGGCGATGAAGTCGCGCATCAATCGCCCTCCCCGCCGTACAGCGTGCTCAAGGCGCGCGCCTCGATGCCTTCCTCTTCGTTGAGATAACGCACCAGTTCGTCGCTGCGCCCATGGGTGGTGAGCACCGTGCGGGCGCCGCTTTCGCGCACGGTGCGCAGCAACGCCGGCCAGTCCGCGTGGTCGCTGAGTTCAAAGCCGTAATCGTAGCCGCGCCGCCGGCGGTTGCCGCGAATGCGCATCCAGCCGGAAGCAAAGCCGGTGCTGGCGTTCTTGAAACGGCGCATCCAGGGGCTGCCGGCCGCCGACGGCGGCGCCAGAATCAGCTCGCCGCTGAAATCATGCTGCCGAGGCAAGGCGGACACCGGCGCGGTGGCAAGCATCGGCACACCCGCGCGACGGTACAGCTCGGTCAACGCCACCATGGCCCCGTGCAGATACACCGTGCGGCCGGCGTGTTCAGGCCGCTCCGCCAGCGCCGCCAGCACCCGTTGCGCCTTGCCGAAGGCGTAGGTGAACAAAATGCAGGGCCGGTCGGGATGGTCGTCCCACCAGCGGCCGATGCCGGCAGCCACCTCTTCCACTGGCGGCCAGCGGTAACAGGGCAAGGCGAAGGTGGACTCGGTGATCAGGGTGTCGCAGGGCACCACCTCGAAGGGTGCGCAGGTGGGGTCCGGGTCACGCTTGAAGTCGCCGGTGACCACCCACACCCGGCCATCGTCATGGGCCAGGCGCACCTGGGCCGAGCCGAGCACATGGCCGGCGGAGTGCAGGCTCACGCGCACCGGCCCGAAGCGACGGCTTTCGCCATAGTCCAGGGCTTCGAAGTGATGTTGGCGGCCCAGGCGGTGGCGCAGAATCGGCACGCTCTGGTGGTGGGCCCAATAGCGGGCGCTGCCGGAGCGGGCGTGATCGGCGTGGGCGTGGGTGATCACGGCCCGGGGGACCGGTCGCCAGGGGTCGACGTAGAAGTCCCCGGCGGCGCAGTAGAGGCCCTCCCGGGCCGGATAGATCAAAGGGTCATCCATGTCCG
Source organism: Alloalcanivorax sp. (assembly GCF_964221125.1). Taxonomy (NCBI): domain Bacteria; kingdom Pseudomonadati; phylum Pseudomonadota; class Gammaproteobacteria; order Oceanospirillales; family Alcanivoracaceae; genus Alloalcanivorax; species Alloalcanivorax sp. The sequence goes on along the minus strand of NZ_CAXPXK010000018.1, from coordinate 23,761 downwards.
CGATGGTAATAACGCCCGGTGAGGCGGCGGTGAAAACAAGGTAAAAGCCGTTGATCGACGCCATGGGCGGCGGGCTTCACGTTGTTTTTCTGGAACAGGCGCAACACTGTGCTCATGACTCCGACACGATTGATCACCGGTGCCAGCCACGGCATCGGCCTGGCGATGACCGCGCGCTGTCTGCGCGCCGGGGACCGGGTTTTCGCCGTCAGCCGCGCCCCGGACCGCAGCGACGCGCTTGCGGCGCTCGCCGCCGAAGCGCCGGACCGCCTGCACCCTCTGGCCGCCGACCTGTGCGATGAAGACGCCGTGGCGCGCCTGTTTGAAACGGTGCGGGCGCACACCGACACCCTGGACGCCCTGGTGCACTGCGCCGGCCTGCTGCACGACGCCGAAACCGGCCTGTCACCGGAGAAGCGGGTGGAGGACGTGAACCTGGCCGCCCTGCAGCGGGTGTTCGCCATCAACGGCTTCGCCCCCATTTTGCTGGCCCGATACGCGCTGCCCCTGCTGCGCCACGACAGCCGCGCGGTGTTCGCATCGCTGTCCGCCCGGGTGGGCAGCATCGAGGACAACCGGCTGGGCGGCTGGTACGCCTACCGGGCCAGCAAGGCGGCGCAGAACCAGTTCCTGCGCACCTTCGCCGTGGAGGCCCGGCGGCGCGCCAAAAATCTGATCGTGCTGGCGCTGCATCCGGGCACCGTGGAGACCGGCCTGTCCGCCCCGTTCCGCGCCAACGTGCCCCCGGAAAAGCTGTTCAGCGCCGACTTCGCCGCCCAGTGCCTGTTGAGGAACATGGAGAACGCCGGCGAGGAGGACAGCGGCGGCTTTTTCGCCTGGGACGGCGCGCCGATTCCCTGGTAGCCCCTGGGCCCCTCGCTAGGCCCCATTGGGTCGTGGGAGCGGGCCTTGCCCGCGAAAGGGAGCGCAGCTCCCGGCAGGATCCCAGAGACCGCTCTAACGGCCGCACAAACAGCCTCTCTGGGATCCTGCCGGCCGGCTTTTGCCGGCCTTTCGCTTGCAGGGCAAGCTCCTACAAACCGAGCTTCGTAGAAAGGTTCGGCGCCGGCGCCTGACTGAAAAAACCGGGGACCATAAACAGCGGCCATAAACAGCCTGTCCGGGCCGCGCTACAGTGGTGCCAATTCAACGGCAGGGTCTGTTATGCAACCGGATTATCAAGTCGCCATCATCGGCGCCGGCTTCGGCGGCCTGGGCATGGCCATTGCGCTCAAGGACCGGGGCCAGCACGCCTTCGTGGTGCTCGAAAAAGAAAACGACGTGGGCGGCTGCTGGCGCGACAACACCTACCCCGGCGCCGCCTGTGACGTGCCCTCGCACCTGTACTCGTTTTCCTTCGAGAAGAAATTCGACTGGTCTCGGCGGTTCGCGCCGCAGGCGGAAATTCTCGCCTACCTGCGCCATTGCGCGGACAAGTACCGGCTGCACCCGCATATCCGCTTCGGCACCAGCGTCAACGGCGCCCGCTTCGATGAGGCCACCGGCCTCTGGCATCTGGACACCAGCAACGGTCCGATCACCGCGCGCGCCCTGATCACCGCCACCGGCCAGCTCAACCGGCCCGCCTGGCCGAACCTGCCGGGGCGCGACCGCTTCGCCGGCGAGACCTTCCACAGCGCCCGCTGGGACCACGATGTGGACCTCACCGGCAAGACCGTGGCGGTGATCGGCACCGGGGCCAGCGCCATTCAGTTCGTACCGGAAATCGCCAAGCAGGCGAAACAGGTGCTGCTGTTCCAACGGTCGGCGCCCTATGTGATTCCCAAACCGGACCGGCCCTACTCGGCCACCGAGCAACGCCTGATGGCGCGCTTCCCGCTGCTTCAGAAACTGGACCGGGCGCGGGTGTACGCGCAGAACGAGGCGCGGGTGCTGGGCTTCACCAGCCTGCAGGGCGCCATGCGTTTTCACGAATACCTGTTCAAGAAGCACCTGAACGCGTGCGTGCCGGACCCGGACACCCGTGCCAAGCTGACGCCGGATTACCCGATGGGCTGCAAGCGCATCCTGATTTCCAACGACTACTACCAGGCGTTGACGAAATACCGGATTCCGGTGATCACCGGCGGCGTGCGCGCGATCACCGCCGACGGCGTGGAAGACACCGACGGGGAGCACCACCAGGCGGACGTGATCATTTACGGCACCGGCTTCCAGGCCACCGACTTTCTGGCGCCGATGACGATCACCGGCCGGCGCGGCCAGGACCTCAACCAGGCCTGGCGCGACGGCGCCGAAGCCTACCTGGGCATCACCGTGCACGGCTTCCCCAATCTGTTCATGCTGTACGGCCCCAACACCAACCTGGGCCACAACTCGATCATCTATATGATCGAGTCACAGATCGCCTATGTGGTCAGCGCCCTGGAAACCCTGGAACGGGACGGCCACCGCTTCGTGGATGTGCGTCCCGGCGTGCAGGACGATTTCAACCGCCGGCTGCAGGCGCGCATGCGCGATACCGTCTGGGACCAGGGCTGCGAGAGCTGGTACAAGACCGCCAGCGGCAAGAACACCAACAACTGGCCGGGCTTTACCTTCAGCTACCGGCAACGCACCCGACACCTGGACCCGGAAGACTATGAGTTGCACCCGTGAAACCGGCGGCGCCGCGCCCACGCGCGGCCAGAAACTACTGGCGGCGACGCTGCGCGGCAGCCTCAGCGTTCTGCTGAAACCCGCGTTCCTGTCGCGCAGCCCGGTGGCCTTGCAACGGCACTGGCTGGCGGCGCTGTCGCGTACCACCCTGCCCGCCCGGGGCGTGCCCAGACGGCGCACGGTGCTGGGCCCGGTGCCGGTGGAACTGACCGGCAACGGCCACAGCGGCACGGTGCTGTATCTGCACGGCGGCGGCTACGTGAGCGGGGGACCGGTCACTCACCGAGCGCTGACCAGCCATCTGGCGAAACTGGCGGACGCCAGCGTGGCGGTGGCCGACTACCGGCTGGCCCCGGAGCACCCGTTCCCGGCGGCCCTGGACGACGCCCACCGCGCCTATCTGGCGCTGCTGGAGAAGGGCCACGCGCCGGAGCGGCTGGCGGTGGCCGGCGACTCCGCCGGCGGCGGCCTCACCCTTGCCCTGCTGCAGCGGCTGCGCGACGAAGGCCAGCCGCTGCCCGCCTGCGCGCTGATGTTCTCGCCCTGGGTGGACCTGACGCTGGCGGAAACGCCGCGCACCGTGCCCGGGGAAGCCATGCTCAACCGGCAGTGGCTGACGTTCGCCGCCGAGGCCTACGCCGGTAATCAGCGCGACAGCGCCGGCGCGTCCCCGTTGCTGGGCAACCTGGACGGGCTGCCGCCGCTGCTGATCCAGACCGGCAGCGACGAGATTCTCGCCAACGACAGCGAACGCCTGGCCGAGGCGCTGGACGGCGCCGACTGCGACGCCCGCTACCAGCGTTACCCGGGCCGCTGGCACGTGTTCCAACTGCACGCCGGCATGCTGCACGACGCCGATCTGGCGCTGGCCGAGTGCCGCGACTTCCTGCACCGGCACTGGCGCTGATCAGTCCAGCGCCGACACCGTGTCGCGGCGCAGGGCCGCCAGCGCCTCGCTGATGCGCACCGGATAAACGCCGCCGGCCTCCTCCACCGGAGCCAGTGAGCGCACCGCCGCCGGCAGGCTGGCCAGCTGATCGCGCAGCCGCTGGCGGGCCTGATCCGGGTCCGGTAGCGGCGCCACCGCCTCGCCGTTTTCCACCACCGGCCGCAGCAGCGGCACCCCGTCGCGGGCTTCGTCGCGGCCGGTGATCTCGTCGTATTGGCAGCCGCCGTCGCCGTCACTGAAGCGCCACACCTGCTTGGCGCCCGGGTAGAGCGGTTTGCCCGGCGAGGTCTTGAGGCGCGGGCGGCCCTGGTATTCGGTGAGCTTGTAGGCAAAATCCAACGACGGGGCGTCCGCCACCGAGCCCATTTCCGTACCCACCCCGAAACCATCAATCGGTGCGCCGGCCTGCACCAGCGTCTGAATGCGGTGCTCGTCGAGGCCGCCGCTGACCACGATGCGGACCCGCTGGAGCCCGGCGGCATCCAGCTTGCGCCGCGCCTGGCCGGCCAGTTCGCCCAAGTCACCGGAGTCGATCCGCACGGCGCCCACGTCCAGCCCTTCGTCGCGCACCAGAGCGATCACCCGGTCGACACCGCGCAGGGTGTCATAGGTGTCCACCAACAGGGTGGTGCCGGGGTAGTCCCGGGCGTAGCGGCGCAGCGCCTCGGTTTCGTCATCGTGGGACTGGATGTAGGAGTGCGCCATGGTGCCGCGCACCGGCAGGTCGAAACTCAGGCCGCCCAGCACGTTGCTGGTGCCGGCAATGCCCGCCACCCGGTAGGCGCGCACACTGCGCCAGGCCGATTCCAGCCCGTGCATGCGGCGCATGCCGAAATCCACCACCGACACGCCGTCGGCGGCCAGCACCATGCGCGCCGCCTTGGAGGCGAGCAGCGTTTCCAGGTTGACGTAGTTCATCAGCAGGCTTTCCAGCAGCTGCCCCTGGATCACAGGCGCCCGCACTTCCAGCAGCGGCTCGTTGGGGAACACCACCGAGCCCTCCGGCAGCGTCCGGATTTCCCCCTCGAAGCGGAAATCGGCCAGCCAGCGCAGGAAGCCGTCCTCGAACAGCTCCAGTTGCCGCAGCCGCTCGAGCTGTTCGGGGTGGAAACGCAGCCCGCGAATCAGGTGGGCGGCGTACTCCTGCCCGCAGGCCACCGCGAAACGGCGCCCCGCCGGCAGCTTGCGGAAGAACAGACTGAACACCGCCTCGCCGCGGTGGTCGTCGCGCCAGTAGGCCTGCGCCATGGTCAGTTCGTAGAGGTCCGTGAGCAGGGCCAGTTCCCGCTCCGAAGGCCAGAGAGCGTCCATTGATACTCCTGCGGTTGGTGAGCCGCGCCGTCACAATGCGACGCCACCCCTGTGTCTGACCTCACCGGGGCGGCTTTTCAAGTCCCGGTGGCGGCCTCCAGGGCGCGCCGGTGCGCCGCCAGGGAGGCCGCGTCGAACAGCACGAAGCGCACCCGCTTCACCCGTTCCAGCCGTGCCCCTTCCGCAACCCCCTTGGCCAGGGCCACGGCGGCCGCCTCGTCCATCGGGTAGCCGAAAGCACCGGTGGAAAGCGCCGGGAAGCCCAGGCTGGTCAGCCCGGCGTCCTCGGCGAGCCGCAGCGCGTTGCGATAGCACTCCGCCAGCAACCGGTCGGCGGGCCGGTCGCGGCCGTACACCGGCCCCAGGCAGTGAATGACGTGGGGGTTGGGCAGCCCGTGGCCGCCGGTGAGCACCGCCTGGCCGGGCTCGATCGGCGCCAGGGGCGCGCATTCGCGGGCCAGTTGCGGCCCGGCGGCGCGGTGAATGGCGCCGGCCACGCCGCCGCCGGTGGCCAGGCGGGCGTTGGCGGCGTTGACGATCGCGTCCAGGTCGGGCTGGGCGGTGATGTCACCTTGTACGCATTGGATATCCATGACGTGCCTCCTCGAAAGGGTGTTGCCGGAGCGGGGCCGGCGGGGACAGCGCGACGGCAGCGACTGCGGTATCATTCCGGTTGGGGACCGCCCATGATCTGTTGGAGTCGTTATGCCGTTACTCGCCCGTTTAAGTCTGCCCGTGCTGCTGCTTCTTACCACCGCCTGCCAGAGCTTTTCCGGCCTGGAAGCGCCGGAAGTGAGCCTGTCCTCGCTGCGCCTGGAAAGCGCCGGCGTGTTCGAGCAACGATGGCAAGCCGTGCTGCGCGCGCGCAACCCCAATGACCGGGCAGTGACCATCAAGGCCCTGGATTACGAGATCCTGGTCAATGGCGAGCGCCTGGCACGGGGCAACAATAACGAAGCGACCACGCTGCCGGCACTGGACGATGTGCTGATCACCACCAGCGTGTCCACCAGCCTGCTGGGCACCCTGCAGCAACTGCAACGCCTGCAGCAGAACGCCGGCGAGCCGCTCACCTATCAGCTCAAGGGCAGCGCGCGGGTGGCCGGGCTGGCGTTCCCGATTCACTTCGACCGGGAAGGGGAGTTCACTCTGCCGATGGCGCCCCAACCGGCAAACTGATTGTCCGAGACCGACGTTTTATCCTGGGGGAGCAACATGGACAGCATTCTGATCACCGGTGCCGCCAGCGGCATCGGCCTGGCGACCGCGCGCCGGTTTCACACCAACGGCTGGCGGGTGGGCCTGCTGGACGTCAATGAGGGCGCCCTGCAGGCGGTGCACGCGGAACTGGGCGAACGCTGCTGGTACCGGCGGCTGGACGTCACCGACATGGGCCAGTGCGAAGCGGCGGTGGCGGCGTTCGCGGAAAGCGCCGGCGGCCGCCTGGATGTGCTGTTCAACAGCGCCGGGGTGCTGCGCATGGGCCATTTCGAGGACCTGAGCGCCGAACAGCACCGCTTCACCCTGGACGTGAACGTGGCCGGCACCCTGCAGATGTGCCTGGCGGCCCTGCCCTACCTGAAACAATCCCGCTCGCCCCGGGTGCTCAACATGAGCTCCGCCTCGGCGCTGTACGGCGTGCCGCACCTGGCCAGCTATTCAGCCTCCAAATTCGCGGTGCGCGGCCTCACCGAGGCGCTGGATCTGGAATGGCGCCGCCACGGCATTCGCGTACAGGACCTGATGCCGCCGTTCGTGAACACCGGCATGGTCAACAAGCAGACGTTCGAAGCGCCGGTGGTGCGCCGCATGGGCGTCAAGCTGAGCGCCGACGACGTGGCCCGGGCCGCCTTCGACACCCTGCAGGGCGACCCGCGGGTGCATGTGCCGGTGGGGCTGCCGTTCCGCTTCACGGTGCTGCTGGAGAAGGTCGTGCCGCAACGGGCCACGCGCGCCTTGATGGCCTGGCTGAGCCGCGACTAGTAGCGGATTTCCACTTTGCGGCGGCCCCACTGCAGGGCCGCCTCCCGGTCCTCGCCCAGATAGACGTCGATCTTGTTGCGCCAGCGGGCGTGCATCTTGTCGCGCACGTACCAGGTGCCCTCCAGGCCTTCGATTTTCACCGCGGTGCCGTAATCCAGGCCGGCGGCGAGCAGGTCCCGGGACACGGCGATGGCTTTCATGCCCGGCACCAGGGTGTCGCCCCAGGCCGCCAGACTGTGGTCCTCGCCGTGCCCCTGCCCGGGCAAGGAGTTAAAGGCGGTGGCGGTGACCGTGCGCCGCTGGGAAAACTCCTCCGCGAGCGCCGGGCCCGCCAGCAACACCCCGAGAAGCACCCACCCGGCATTCACGAGGCCTTGCCCATACTGTTCCGATGTCCGCATTGAAACTCCTTATTCTGCTGTCGCTGATCGGCGGCCTGTCGGCCTGCGCCGGGCGCGCGCCGGTGCCGCCGCCGCTGGAGCTGCGCGCCTGGGACGCCCCGGGCCGGCCCAAGGCGGTGATTCTGGCACTGCACAGCTTCGGCGACTACAGCGCCGCCTTCGACCTGGCGGCGCCGGATCTGGCCGCCGCCGGCTACCAGGTGTACGGCTTTGATCAGGCCGGCTTCGGCGCCCGCACCCTGGCCGACGGCCGCTGGGCCGGGGAAGCGCGGCTGGTGGTCGACGCCGCCGACACCGCGCGCCGCCTCGCCGAGCAGCACCCGGACACGCCGCTGTTCCTGCTCGGCGAAAGCCTGGGCGGGGCGGTGGCCATGCTGGTCGCCAGCCGGCACCCCGAGATACCGCTGCGCGGCCTGATTCTGGCGGCGCCGGCGGTTCGCGAGGGCATTCGACTGCGCTACGGCTGGAACGTTCTGATCGGCTCGGCGGCGACCCTGGCGCCGGGCTACCACCTGGATGTGGAGCGCGCCCCGGATGACCCGCACCTGGCACCGGCGGCCGCCCGGCGGCGCGCCAACGACCCGCTGGTGATGCACGAAGTACGCATGGACGCCTACTGGGGCCTGATCCAGCTGGCCGACAGCGCCAGCGACGAAGCCGACCGCATAACGGTCCCCACCCTGCTGCTGTACGGCGACCTCGACACCTCGGTGCCGGCGGTGGGCATTCAGCGGTTGCGTGACCGGCTCGGCGCGCACGGCGATTATCAGACGTTTCCGCGGGGGCCGCACCTGCTGCTGCAAGGGCGCCACTGGCCCAGGGTCACCGCCACCATCAAGCGCTGGGCCGGCGCCCGGGCAACACCGGGCTAACAGGCCGCAGCGCCCGTGCACCGGCGCTTTCCGGGTACCGCTTTGGGTAATTTTTCTATGCTAGGCTGGCGGCTTCGCACAGGAGGGAACGCAGATGAATAAACGGGTTCTGATCACCGGTGGCAACTCCGGTATCGGGTTTTGCACCGCGCAACAACTGGCCGGGCGCGGCGCGGAAGTGGTGCTTGCCTGCCGCGACCAGACCAAGGGACAGGCGGCGCTGGCGCGCATCAAGGGCGGCCACCCCCAAGCGCGGGTGCGGCTGTTCCCGCTGGACTTGTCCGATCTGGCCCAGGTGCGCGGCTGTGCCCGCCGCCTGAACGACGAGCTGGACGGCATCGACGTGCTGATCAATAACGCCGGCGTGGTACCCACCCGGCAGCAGTTCACCCGCGACGGCTTCGAGATGCAGATCGGCGTGAACTATCTGGCGCCGGTGCTGCTCACCCACCTGCTGTTGCCGTTGCTGCAACAGCGCGAGGACGCCCGGGTGATCCATGTGGCGTCGGTGGCGCACTGGCTGGGCCGTATCAACACCAAGACCTGGCGCGGTCGCCGGCCCTATCTGGTGATGGACGCCTACGGCCAGTCCAAACTCGCCAACATCCTGTTCAGCGACGTGCTCGCCCAGCGGCTGGCGGCCCAGGGCATCACCAGCAACGCCCTGCACCCGGGCGGCGTGGACACGCCGATCTTCCGCCATGTGCCGGACCTGGCGATGAAACTGATCCGCCCCACCCTGACCACGCCGGAGAAGGCCGCGCGTCTGCCGGTGCGCATGGCCCTGGACGAGGAGTTCTACGGCGTCACCGGCGGCTATTTCGATGCCAAGGGCCCGGCCGCCCGCTCCCCGCGGGCGCGCAACAAGAAGCAGGCGGAACGTCTCTACCTGGACACCATGGCGGCGCTCGACATCAACCCGCTGTAACCCCGCCATCGTCGGCGGGTGGGGCCTCCAGGGCCTGCTCGTCGACGTGTTCCCGCAACGCCGGGTAGAGCGCCAGGAACACCGCTTCCAGCCGGTCGTGGTGGCGCTCGATATCCTCGATCGCCCCATCGAACCGGTTGGCGAAGCGCACCCGGGCGGCGATCCGATCCAGCGCCCGGCCCACGTTCTCCAGCTCCGCGTAGTGCCCGAACCAGTCGTGCTCGACGATGCGCCCGGTGGTGGCGCGCATGGTTGCCGGCATCAGGGCGGCGCCGTCGCGCAGCAGGCGGTAATCCTTGTCGATGGCCTGGTCCAGCGGCGTGTCGTGGAAGCGCGACCAGTGGCGGATCAGGAAGTGATCGAACAACACGTCCAGCGCCACCCCGGCGAACCGGCGCCGCTGCGGGGAGAACAGCGCGCGGCTCTCGATCACCAGGGGATGGTGATCGGTGAAGCGGTCCACCAGCCGGTGGTTGTGCAGCCCCAGGCGCACCGCCTCGGGCAGATCCGGCTCGCGGACACCGCGCATGAAATCCCCCAGCAGGTTGCCCACCTTGGAGGGCACCGTAGGTCGCGCCAGCGTGAGGTGCGCGAAGTAGTTCATGCTAAAGGCGGCCCAGCCGCAGGTTGAGATTCTGGCGCACCGCCGGCCACTCCTGGCTGAGAATGGAAAACACCACCGTGTCCCGGTAGATACCGTCGGCGCTCACCGTGTGATGGCGCAGCACGCCGTCCTGCTTGGCGCCCAGCCGGGCGATGGCGTTGCGCGAGGCGTGGTTGTGCCAGTGGGTGCGCAGCTCCACGGCGATCGCCTCCAGGCGTTCGAAGGCGTGGCCGAGCAGCAGCAGTTTGCATTCGCTGTTCACGGCGCTGCGCTGGAAGCGGCGCGCGTACCAGGTGTGCCCCAGCTCCAGCCGGCGGTTGTCCGCATCGGCACGGAAAAAGCGGGTGCTGCCGATCACCCGCCCGCTTTCCCGGTGGCGCACCGCGAACGGCAGATCACCGTGCCGCTCGCGGCCCTCCAGGGCGGTGTCGATATAGGCGGTGACCCGGTCCGGCGACGGCACGAAGGTGTACCACAGTTTCCAGAGCTCGCCGTCGGCGGTGGCGTCGGCCAGGTCTTCCGCGTGTGCCGCCGTCAGCGGTTCCAGCAGCACCTGCTCGCCCTCCAGGGTGACCGGTTCTATCCAGTGGGCCATAGCGTCTCGTCCTGCGGCTTGGGAGAGACATCAGGATACCCGATGGCGCCCCTACACGTCCCCCGGCGTCAGCCGGACCACATGCCCTTCGCGGGGCTCCCCGCCGTTGTCGTGGAGGTCTCGAATCACGGCGCCGGCGGCCGCCAGCCCGTGGTGCACACGCAGGGTCATCCAGCCGCCGGCCGGGTCACTGACCGCGTTCAAAAAGCGCCGTTGGGCGGCGCCGAACCGTTCACTGAGCACCTCGGCGCCCCAATCCTGATTGCGCTTGCGGATTTGCACCGGAGCGAAGAAGAACCGCGGCTCCGGCTCCGGCCATCTTTCCGCGTCCAGGAAATCGGTATTGGTGGCGGAGCCGGCGTAGCAGTCGTACACCAGGGCCGCGCCGAAATGCCGGTGCACGTTATCGCGCAGGGAGTCACTGCCGGAAAAGTCCACATACAGAGTGGGCACCCCGGCATCCAGTTGCGCCAGCTGATCGTAGCCGAGCACCTGGTCATAGAGGCCAAGCTCACCGACATAGTCCCGGTGGTGCTCGGACGTCAGCCCGATACGTTGCGGCGCGCCACCCGCTTGCGGGGCGCCATCGGCAAGGGCGAAGGCGGTGCCGTAGGCGGTCTTGCTGGAAGCACTGGAAAACACCAGCCGGCGGGCGCCGAAAAAGTCGTTGTCGGCGAGGAAGTCGGCCAGCATGTAGGAGGTGAAAAACAGCGGCCGCAGCAGCATCTGGAAATCCGCCTGTTCCGCCACGTAAGCGCTGTCGGTGCTGCAGCGGGTGTACTGGTTGTACGGCGACGGCAGGCCCTGGCGATGCTCGGAGACATCGTAGAAGCCGCGCTCCGTGATCCGGTCCGGCCGCACGCGCAGCAACCCGGCGATCGGGAAATAGCCGTAGAATCGCTCCCCTTCGGCGACGCCCTCCACCCGTGATTTCGAGACGGTGGCGAAGCCCCATACCGGCATGTGCCCCCAACCTTCCTCGCCGGTGGGAAAGAACGACCAGTAATGCATGGCGTCGCCGAAGGCAGCGTACGTGATGTTGTTAGTGGTCAACGCGAAGGTGTCCAGGGCCAGCAGCACCTCACCCTGGGCGGGGGGCTCCATATCCTGCTGCTGAATACGGCTGGCGCCCAGGTCGGTTTTATCGGTGAGCAATCGGGCCATTGTTTGCGTCATACTGATCTCCAGATTAGGGGCTCATCGAGAGCCGGTTCCGCTAGGGACTATGCTAGCAACCACACCTTGTTCACGGGTTCGGATTCGTTATGCCCAGACGCTCCGCCGGCAAACCCTTGCCGCAGCCGCATAAACGGCCCTCCCAGGCGCGGGCCGTGTTCACCGTAAATACGCTTTACGAGGGGTTTGTTCGGATTTGGCGCCGGGACGGCCCCGATGCCGCGACCACCCGGGCGATCGCTGAAGAGAGCGGCTACGCGGTGGGCACCCTGTATGAATACTTTCCCAACCGCACCGCGTTGTTGTCCGGGTACGTACGCTACTGCATGGACCGGCTTTGCGAGGACCTGCGCCAGGGCAACGAGACGCTGACAGCCGCCGCCTGGGAACAACGGCTGGAGCGACTGGTAAGCATTACCTTGAACGAGGACGGGCAGGCGCCCTACTTCGACCGGGACATGCTGCTCATGGAAGGCCGGATCGCCGCCCCGGAACACCATGAACTGGCGTTCCGGCAGCTGGCGCGGGTCTGGTGGGAATGTGTGACGCAGTGGCCGGACCGGCCGGCGCCGGTGGACCAGGCGACCGTCGACACCCTGGTGCTGACGCTTTGGGGCGCGCGCCGCTACAGCTTGCTTCTCGACGGTGACAGCGGCGACAGACGTCGCCGCGTCGAGCAGTGCACGCGGATGGCGCGGGCCCTGCTCACCGCAGAGGCTTAGTCGCCGCCGGCGGCCTCGGTGCCGGCCTTCATTTGCCGGTCGACCCGTTTGAGGGCGGCGGGAATGGCGTCGCAGTCGCCGCCGTCGCTGGTGCAGGACACGCAGCCCACGGCGTCATTGGCGGCCATGGTCAGGTTCACCCGGTAGGCCAGTTCCGGCAGCTTGGCGGCGCGGTTACGCAGCTCGGTGGCCTGGGCGCCCAGCCCGGCGTGCTCGGCCTGGCACGCCTTACGCTGCGCCGGGTCCTCGGAATCATAGTCGCGGTGCAGCTCGACGCCTTGCTGATGCAGGCTTTTCAGCTCCTCAATCATGGCGTTGACCTGCTCCGGGTTCTGCGGCGGTACCGCTTTGGCCAGGCCGGTGACGGTCAGCAACAGGGTGATAACAACCCAGGATGTTTTCATGGTGCACTCCTTTTTTATTCTGCGTTTTTTATTGTTCCCGCCCGATACATTCCGGCGGGGCGCCGGGCCTCAGCCCGGCGGCCAGCTGAACGGACGCCCGCCCAGCACATGCACGTGCAAATGGAACACGGTCTGGCTGGCGCCGGCGCCGTTGTTCACATTAAGACGGAAATCCTCCAGTCCTTGTTCCCCGGCCACCTGACCGGCGACCAGCAACAGGTGTCCGAGCAGTGCCTTGTCGCCCTGCTCGGCGTCGGACAGCTTGGGGATGGGCTTCTTGGGAATCACCAGGAAATGGGTCGGCGCCTGCGGGTTGACGTCCTTGAACGCCAGACACAGGTCGTCCTCGTAGATAATATCCGCCGGGATTTCCCGGTCGATGATCTTGGAGAAAATCGTTTCGCTCATGGTCTTTCCCTTTTACCACGCGGGCTGGCGCGCGGACGTTCAATATTCAGGCAGAGGCGTTCTCAGAGGCTCCCAACCATAGAACAAGCCGCAGCCGGTTGCCAGAAGGGTGGACCGGCGGCCGGGCCGCGTGTTCCCGTTCACAACACCGGGAAGAACGGCTGCTTATTTATCGAAGTTGGGGTGAGTCCCCGCGCCCCGACTGACTATAATGGCGGGGACAACCGCTCACCCTCCAACCGACGGGGCTCTATGGCCACGCTTTTCGTTGAAAATCTGACCGTTGTGGACTTTTCCTACCTGCACGCCAAGCGCGGCATGGTCGGGGAGTCCTGGATCGTGGACCTGGAGCTGTCCGGCGACCTGGACGCCCAGGGCATGGTGTTTGATTTCGGTCACATCAAGAAAGCCCTGAAGCAGGCGGTGGACGAACGGGTCGACCACCGCCTGCTGCTGCCCGGGGAAAGCGATCTGCTCGGCCTGCACCGCCGAGAGGACGGCCATATCAGCCTGGAGTGGCGCTACCTGGCCGGTGAGATCCGCATGGTGGCCCCCGCCGACAGCATTCTCGAGCTGTCCGGCACGGCGATCACCAAGGCCGGCGTGACGCTCTATCTGATGGACCTGATCCGCGATTCGGTGCCCGACAACGTCACCGAGGTGCGGGTGGTGCTGCGCGAGCAGGATACCGGCACGGCGCCGTTCTACCACTACTCCCACGGCCTCAAGAAACACGACGGCAACTGCCAGCGCATCGCCCACGGCCACCGCTCCGGCATCGAGATCTTCGAAAACGGGCGCCGCAGCCGCTACTGGGAAAAGCTCTGGGCGGACCGCTGGGAAGACATCTACATCGGCACCCGCTCGGACCTGGAAGGCACCTACTACGTGGAAGACGTGCCCCACCACCGCTTCCGCTACGACGCGGAGCAGGGCCACTTCGAACTGGTGATCCCCGAGGACCACTGCTACCTGGTGGACACCGACTCCACGGTGGAAAACCTCGCCGAACACATCGCCGAGGAACTGGCCCGCGAAGCCCCCGGCAAGCGCTTCCGGGTGCGCGCCTTCGAAGGCGTCGGCAAGGGCGCCATCGCCGAAGCCGGCGAAGACAACCCCGGCCGCGCCAAGGCGGGCTGGCTCCAAGGCTCTTCAGTGCTGTGACCAGCACTGAAGAGCCAGGTAAGAGTTAACAGTGAATAGTTAATGGCGAAACAAGGCCCTGCGGATTCGCAACGGCCTATCTGCGTATCAGCAAGCGCCCGTGCCATAAGCGCGGCCCCTCCCCCATCAGCCCGGAGCGCGCCCTCCCGCGCAACTATTAACTGTTAACTATTAACCGTTAACTGCTCTCATGGGTCTTCCGCAAGGATTTGCTCCGCTTCTTCCTGGATCAGGCGGCGCAGCCAGCGGTGGGCGGTGTTGTGGTGCAGCAGGGGCGACCAGGCCATTTTCAGTTCGAATTCGGGGATTTCGAACGGCGGCGCCTTGATCACCAGGCGGGCGTTCTGGGCCTGCATGCGCGCCACCCGGCTGGGCAGGGTGGCGACCAGATCGTTGTTCATCGCCAGCAGGGCCGGCATCTGGTAGTGGCGGGTGAAAATGCTGATCTTGCGGGTGCGGCCGATGCGCTGCAGGGCGTGGTCGATCCAGCCCAGGCCGCCGAGTTTTTCCGGGTTCATGCCGAAGCCCACGCCGAAACCGGTTTTCGACACCCAGATATGCTGGGCGGACAGGTAGCTGTTGAGGTCGAAGTGCCGGGCGATGGGGTTGTCGCGGTTGAGCAGGCAGGAAAACGAATCCCGCCACAGGGTCACCTGGTGGAACGAACCGGGGATCTCGTTAAACCGGTTCACCGCCATATCCACCCGGCCCTGCTCCATGTCCGGATAGCTCACGTCGGAGGGGGTCAGGAAGTCCAGCACCACGTTGGGGGCCTCTTCACGCAATCGACGCACGATATGAGGTACTAAGGTACCTTCAGCGTAATCACTGGTCATGATGCGGAACACGCGGCGGCTTTCCGCCGGCCGGAACACATCCTCGGGCGTGAACAGGGACTCCGCCTGACTGATCAGCTGACGGACCAACGGCTGCAGTTCCAGCGCCCGGTCGGTGGCGGTCATGCCTTCGCTGGTGCGGATCAGCAGCGGGTCGCCGAACATGTGACGCAGGCGCTTGAGGCAGTTGCTCATCGCCGGCTGGGTGATGCCCAGCTGCTCGGCGGCGCGGGTCACGTTCTTCTCGCGCAGCAGCACGTCCAGGTACTTGAGCAGGTTGAGGTCGGCGCTGGCGATATTCATGGCGTGAATGCCCGGAGCAGAATATAAAAAAGAAGGGTATACCAAACCGGAGCAAGATGTTAACCGTGTCGCTTTCTGGGCGTCCACTGGGACAGACGTATCGATTTAAAGCAAAAAAATGCGTATCGTGATGTTTTTCCCAGGGTGTAGTACGCACTATGAAACAGGCGGAACGTACCCGGTCCGAGAAGTTCGTGGTTCGCTTTCCTCTCGGTATGCGGGACTGGGTCGCCCAGGCGGCCGGCGTGAGTCACCGCAGCATGAATGCGGAGATCGTCGCGCGACTCAGGCACAGCATGGATAACTGGCCGGATCAGCTGCCCGGCGACGAGCCCGCGGTGCCGGCGGGGGATGAAGAGCGTTTCCTGCTTGATCACTTCCGCCGCCTGCCCGCCGCCAAGCGACGCGCGCTGATCGCACTACTGGACGGCAACCGGCCGACTGTCTGAAAACTGACCATAGCGACGGCGCGTTCGGCGCGCGATGGTTTAGAGACCAAAGTCCCAGTACTCTAAACTTATCTTGCGAAGGCCCGATGGTTGCGATGCCGACCGGCTGGTGAATTGATCACACCGGCGGTGTCGGGGGGGATAAAAGCAGTTGGAAAACGAACCTCAACGGACGAGTACCTTACCCAACGGCAACGACATAAGGCTGCCCTGGCACCTGCGTCTGCCCGCCCCGCTGGAGCACGATTTCGCGGACTATTTCCGCGGCAGCGTGGCCAGCGTGACACCCTGGGCGGCGGCCAGCCTGGTGGCGCTGCTGATCCTTGCCTTGATCGTGGAATACACCATTTCGCCGGAGGCCGCCGCGATTACCTGGCGCCCGCGATTATTGTGCGTGATGCTGATCGTGGCCACCGCCCTGATCGCACGCCGGGCGGATTGGCGCCGCTGGCTGCACGTGGCCAGTCTCGCCGTGGCGTTCGCGGTGGCGCTGACCGGCAACTGGATGGGCCTGCACGTGGACCACGCCATGGCGTTCGGGCTGTTCCTGCAAACCCCGCTGGCGATCCTGATGGCCTGTGTGGTGTTGCGCGTGCCCTTCCATCTGGCCGCCGCCAGCAGCCTGGTGATGCTGGGCATTCTGTTCCTGACGCTGTTCGGCAGCGACCGCGTGGACCGGGACCTGTCGCTGGTGTTACTGCTGTTGTCGGTGGCCAGCGCCAGCATGAGTCTGTTCGGGCAATACATCTACGAGCGGCTGCTGCGTCAGCACTTCCTTTCCGAGAACGTGCTCTTTCAGCACCGCGACGAGCTGCACTCCGCCAACCGCATCCTTGAGAACCAGGCCACCGTGGACGGTCTCACCGGCTGCCTGAACCGCCGCGGCATGGAAAACCGCCTCGACGAGGTGCTGCACGGTTTCGGCCGGGGCGGCGTGTCCGAACGCATCACCCTGGTGCTGTTCGATATCGATTTCTTCAAGCAGTACAACGACACCTACGGGCACCTGGCCGGCGACGACTGCCTGAAAACCGTGGCCTCGATTCCCCGCTCCATGGCCCAGAACAGTAAGGATTTCGTGGCCCGTTACGGCGGCGAGGAGTTCGTGGTGGTGCTGGTGGATACCAGCCTCAAGGACGCCCTGGTGTTCGCGGAACGCATGCGCACCCGCATCGAACAGTTGGGCCTGCCGCACACCGGTTCCCGGATCAGCCAGGTGGTGACCATCAGTGTCGGCGTGGCCAGCGCCGGCAATTGCGACAACGACGCCACCAATCTGATCAAGTGCGCCGACGAAGCGCTTTATCAGGCCAAGGGCGCGGGCCGCAACCGGGTGGCCTACATGAGCGACCAGGGCCGCGTGGTCACCCTCTGACGGCAAGGCGCCGGCCTAGTAGTAGGGCGAGGGGTCGTCCACGTCCAGTTGCTCCGGATCCAGGGCGGTGCGCGCGTAATCGCGCCACACGCCGGCGTCCAGAAACAAGCGGTACAGGTCCGGGTCCAGGTGCTGGTTGTCGCGCATGCGCTGCATGATGCCGAGCGCCTCGGACAGTTTGAGCGGCTCCTTGTAGGGTCGCTCGCGGGAGGTCAGCGCCTCGAACACATCGGCGATCGCCATGATCCGCGCCGGCACCGACATCTGTTCGCGGGTCAGCCCGCGCGGGAAGCCGCGCCCGTCCATACGCTCATGGTGGCCGCCGGCGTATTCCGGCACCCGGCGCAGCTTGCGCGGGAACGGCAGGGATTCGAGCATCTCCAGGGTAATGTCCATGTGCCCGTTGATAATGCGGCGCTCCTCTTCGGTGAGGGTGCCGCGCGGAATGCAGAGGTTGTTGACCTCGTCCTCGGATAACAGCGGCCGGCGCTGGCCGTGGGCGTCGATCCACACGGTTTCGGCGATACGCCGCACCCTCGCCTGGTCCTCCGGGGCCATGGATTCGCCGCCTTTATTGATACGCTCCAGAAAGGTGAGGTCATCGCTGAGGGTCTGCACCGCCTCTTCCATGCGCTCGCGGAATTCCGGCTCGCGGGCCGGCTCGGTGAGCGCGTCCCTTTCGTAGCGGCGTTCCGCTTCACTGCGCAGCACCGCGAAGCGGGCCGCCACCATTTCGATGCGGTCGTGCAGGCTGTGCAGTTTGGTGGATTTATCCAGCACCGAATCCGGCGTCGCCAGCTTGCCGCAATCGTGCAGCCAGGCGGCCACGCTCAGCTCGTACCAACCGTCTTCGTCGAGTTCGAAGTCGGCAAAGCGGGTCTGGTCGTCACAGGCGGCGCGCGCCAGCAGCTCGGTGAGCAGGGGCACCCGCTCGCAGTGCGCGCTGGTGTGCGAGCTCTTGGCGTCGATGGCGCGGGCGATCACCTTGACGAAGGCGTCGAGCAGATCCTTGAGTTCCTGAACCAGCAGCAGGTTGTTAAGGGCGATGCCGGCGTAACCGGCCAGCGCCTCAAGCAACGCCAGCGCCGGGGCGGGGACCGCGTCGCCGTGTGTCACCCCGTCCGGATGGGGGTTCACCAGTTGCAACACGCCCACCACCGCCCCTTCGTGGTTGCGCATCGGCACCAGCAGCAGGGAATCGACCTGCCGGACCAGCAGCGGCACCAACAGCGCCAGGTCCTGCGCGTGGAAGCGGTCCTCGCCGGTGAGATGCAACGGCTGCCCGGAGCGCGCCACGCGCACCGCGGGCCGGTGGGC
The DNA here is from genome assembly GCF_964221125.1 of Alloalcanivorax sp. NCBI lineage: Bacteria > Pseudomonadati > Pseudomonadota > Gammaproteobacteria > Oceanospirillales > Alcanivoracaceae > Alloalcanivorax > Alloalcanivorax sp. The sequence goes on along the minus strand of NZ_CAXPXK010000018.1, from coordinate 5,345 downwards.
GTGCTCGTCGTCCAGGGGCAGGCGGGGGCCTTCCAGGGCGCACACCGGCGCGCCGTCCGGGCCGTTGCTGCAGTGCCGGGCGCAGTCCAGCCATTCGGCGTCGCCCTCTTCACGGTAGAGCCAGAGCACGCCGGCTTCGGCGCCGGCCAGCACCTGCGCCTCTTCCAGCACGGCCTCGATCAGGGGCGCCAGATCGCGCTGCTCATTGATCTGCCGGGCCACCCGTAACAGAGGCGGAAGATGGGGGTCCGGCACCCGCTGCAACTTGTTCATTCGGTTTCCCTGTCGGTTCGACGGGATAAGCATAGGCACAGGCTGTCGCCAGCGTAAAGGAACCTTGCTTGAACGTGAGAAGGCGATTGCCTACCATTCCCCGGTTCTGATGGGGATTTTTCCCCCAGCCAACCCATTACTCGGATTCCGTGTCACCCATGAGCGTGAGCTATCGACTGCCCGACGGGGCAACTATGGAGTTTGATCAGCCGGCCTCCGCCCTGGAGATCGCCGGACGGATCAGCAAGAAACTCGCCAAACAGGCCCTGGCGGCGAAAGCCGACGGTCGTCTCACGGACGTGTACCTGCCGCTCACCGACGGCAGCGAAGTGGAGATCATCACCCGTGAGCACGAAGACGCTCTGGAACTGATTCGCCACGACGCCGCCCATGTGATGGCCGAAGCGGTGCAGGAACTGTTCCCGGACACCCAGGTGACCATCGGTCCGACCATCGAGAACGGCTTTTATTACGACTTCTACCGGGAAGCGCCCTTTACCCCGGACGACCTGGGTGCGATCGAAAAGCGCATGCAGGAAATCGTACGCCGTAACGAAGACATCCGCCGTGAAGTCTGGGACCGCGACGAAGCGGTCTCTTTCTTCCTCAAGCAAGGCGAGGACTTCAAGGCCGAGATCATCCGCGACCTGCCCGCCGACCAGGAAGTGTCCCTGTACCGCCAGGGCGATTTCATCGACCTGTGCCGGGGCCCGCACCTGCCCGCCACCAGCAAGCTCGGCGACGGCTTCAAACTGATGAAGGTGGCCGGCGCCTACTGGCGCGGCAACGCGGACAACGCCCAGCTGCAGCGCATCTACGGCACCGCCTGGCGCGACAAGAAGGAACTCAACGCCTACCTCAAGCAGCTCGAGGAGGCGGAGAAGCGCGACCACCGCAAACTGGCGCGGGAAATGGGCCTGTTCCATATCCAGCAGGAAGCGGTGGGCAGCATGTTCTGGCACCCCAAGGGCTGGCGTCTGCGCAAGAACCTGGAAAACTACATCCGCGACAAGATGGTCAAGTACGGCTACGAAGAGGTGGCCACGCCGCAGCTGATGGACCGCATCCTGTGGGAAAAATCCGGGCACTGGGATAAGTACGGCGACGACATGTTCACCGTCTGCACCCACGACGACCGGGAGATGGCGATCAAGCCGATGAACTGCCCCGGCCACGTGCAGATCTTCAACCAGGGCATCAAGAGCTACCGCGACCTGCCGATCCGCATGGGCGAGTTCACCGCGCTGTTCCGCAACGAAGCCCACGGCGCCCTGCACGGCCTGATGCGCGCCCGTTCGTTCAGCCAGGACGACGCCCATATTTTCTGCACCGAAGAGCAGATCAATCCGGAAACCGCCGGCTTTATCGAGATGCTGCGCGAGGTCTACAAGGACTTCGGCTTTGAGGAGTTCCGCATCAAGTTCTCCGACCGGCCGGAAAAACGCGCCGGCTCCGACGCGACCTGGGACAAGGCCGAAGCGGCGCTGCGCGGCGCGGTGGAATCCCTGGGCCTGGAGTGCGAGCTGAATCCCGGTGAAGGTGCCTTCTACGGCCCCAAACTGGAGTTCGTGCTGCGCGACGCGATCGGCCGGGACTGGCAGTGCGGCACCCTGCAGGTGGATTTCGTGCTGCCCGAGCGGCTGGACGCGGAATACGTGGCCGAGGACGGCTCCCGCCAGCGGCCGGTGATGCTGCACCGGGCGGTGCTCGGTTCGCTGGAACGCTTCCTGGGTATTTTGATTGAGTCCACCGCCGGCCATTTGCCGCTGTGGATGTCACCCAGCCCGGTGGTGGTGGCGACCATCACCAACGCGGTGGACAACTACGCCGCCGAGGCGGTGGCGCTGCTCAAAGCCAAGGGCATTCCAGCGGAGCTGGATACCCGCAACGAAAAAATCGGTTTCAAGGTTCGCGAGCACTCCAAGGCCAAAACCGCCCGCATCTGGGTGGTGGGCGAAAAGGAAGCGGAAGAGCGCAAGGTGGCGATCCGCAGCCTGGGCTCCAAGGACACCCAGGAGCTGGGCCTTGAAGACGCCGTGGAGCAGTTGTTTCAGGAAACCCGCGCGCCGATCTGAGGGACGCCCATGTTCAAGGACAACGAACAACAACCGGAAGGCTTCAGCGTCCCGCTCAGCGAGGCGCTGGACAACCTGGCGTTCAACGACGCCGGCCTGGTGCCGGTGATCGCGCAGCAGCACGACACCGGCGAGGTGTTGATGTTCGCCTGGATGAACCGGGCGGCGATCGAGGAAACCCTGGCCACCGGGCAGGTGTGTTACTACTCACGCTCGCGCAAGACGCTGTGGCGCAAGGGGGAATCCTCCGGCCAGACGCAGACCCTCAAGGCACTGCGGGTGGACTGCGACGGCGACGTGCTGCTGGCCAGCGTCGAGCAGACCGGCGCGGCTTGCCACACCGGGCGGCGTGATTGCTTCTTCTGGAAACTGGACAACGACACCGCGCGCATCGATAAGTCACCGCTTGTCGATCCCAAGGACCTTTATGACCACTGACGGACCAGCATGCTGACACTGCATAACACCCTCACCGGCCACAAGGACGCGTTCCAGCCGCTCGACCCGCAACGGGTAACCCTCTATGTGTGCGGCCCGACGGTCTATAACTACGTGCATATCGGCAACGCGCGGCCGGTGGTGGTGTTCGACGTGCTCTACCGGCTGCTCTCCCGGCTCTACCCGAAGGTGGTCTACGCCCGCAACATCACCGACATCGACGACAAGATCATCACCGCCTGCGCGGAAACCGGCGAGCCGATGACCGCGCTCACCGAGCGCTTCACCGACGCCTTCCGCGAGGACATGGCGGCGCTCAACACCCTGCAGCCGGACATCGTGCCCAAGGCCACCGATCATATCGGCGAGATGACCGCCATGATCGAAACCCTGATCGCCAAGGGCCACGCCTATGAAGCGGACGGCCATGTGCTGTTCGCTGTGGAGTCGATGCCCGACTACGGCAAGCTGTCCGGCCGCAATCTGGAAGACATGCGCGCCGGCGCCCGGGTGGAAGTGGCGGACTACAAGCGCCACCCCGGCGACTTCGTGCTGTGGAAACCCAGCAGTGACGACCAGCCCGGCTGGGAATCGCCCTGGGGCCGCGGCCGGCCGGGCTGGCACATCGAGTGCTCGGCGATGATCCACAAGCACCTGGGCGATGTGATCGATATTCACGGCGGCGGCCAGGATCTGATCTTCCCGCACCACGAGAACGAAATCGCCCAGGGCTGCTGCGCCCACGGCACCGAGTACGTGCGCTACTGGATGCACAACGGCTACATCAATATCGACGGCGAGAAGATGTCCAAATCCCTGGGCAACTTCCGGTTGGTGCGGGATCTGCTGGCGAAGTTTCCCGGCGAGGTGCTGCGCTTCGCGCTGCTGTCCAGCCACTACCGGTCGCCACTCAACTTTTCCGCCGAATTGCTGGAGCAGGCGGAAAGCAGCCTGGATTCACTCTATTACGCCCTGCTCGGCCGTGGCGAAACCGTGCACGCCGACCCGGACTTCCGGCTGCCCGAGGATCACCCGGTGCTCACCGCGCTGCTCGACGACCTGAACACCTCCGAGGCGATCAGCGCCCTGCACGCCGTCGCGGCGCGCCTCAACAAGGCGGCGCTGGAAGAAAAACCGACGCTCAAAGCGGAACTGCAGGCCGCCGCGCAGCTGCTCGGTCTGCTCGAGGCCGATCCCAGCGCCTGGTTCCAGGACAAGAAAGCCGGCGACGACGGCCTCGACAACGCCACCATCGACGGCCTGGTGGCGGAACGCACCCAGGCCAAGAAAGACAAGAACTTCGCCCGCGCGGACGAAATCCGCGACCAGCTCAAGGACGCCGGCATCCAGCTCGAGGACACCCGCGAAGGCACCCGCTGGACGCGCGGCTGAGCGGACGGCGCGGCCCTAGAAACGAACCCCGTCGAAGACCGCCGGCAGGTCGTCCTGGCCGGCGTTCTTGAAGCGCGGCTTCTCCAGCTGCGCCTGCAGCCCTTCCAGCGTCACCAGCGGCGCCTTGGTGGCGACCAGATTGGCCAGCCACACCGGCACCTTGCCGCCCGGGTCGACGAAGGTGCGGAATTCCACCCGCGTCCAGCCGTCGGCCAGCGGCGTCACCACGAACCGATTATCCAGCGCCGGGATGCGCACATAGCCGTCGCTGGGCGGCCGCGCGCCCTCGGCGTTGACGCTGTGCAGGGTCACGGCACCGCTTTCCGGCGCCTGGCTGACGCTGTTGTCGAGCACCACGTCGCGGTCGGACACCGGCCAGATGCCGTTGAAGCGCATATAGGTGCGCTCGCCGCCGGTGTCCGGCACCGCCTCGCTGGCCTGGACCTGGAAGATCCACTCCGGAAAGGTGTCCACGGCGGTGATCGCCGCCAGCACCGGCACCGGCCCGTGCGGCACCTCCACCACGCCGCGAAACGCCTTCACCGGGCTGTCCGGCACATCCCGGGTCCAGGTGGAGACCTGGTCGCGGGCGTCGGCCTCCCGGTTGGGTTGCCAGGATTGAGCGGCGGCGGAGACGCTGACGGCCAGGAGTAGCAGCCCTGTGCACAGGGACACAAGCGGGTTCAACACGGCGATTCCTCGGTTCGGTGAGAGACAGGCCGCTCAGTATGGGACCGCGCCGCCGGCGCACAAGCACACCGCGCTGGATTGGCCCCTTTTGCACATCACGGTGGTCACACCGGCCCGATAACCGCTATGATGCCCAGCCGACTCAACCCCTGTTATGACCGGATGCCAACGTGAAACGCCTTCTGCTGGCCGCCCTGCGTGTGTACCAGACCGTACTGAGCCCCTGGCTGGGGAATCAGTGCCGGTTCTATCCGACCTGTTCGGAGTACGCGCGTCAGGCGGTGGAAGCCCACGGCAGCCTGCGCGGTTCCGGTCTGGCGGTGAAGCGGCTGTGCAAGTGCCACCCCTGGGAGTCTGTAAACCAAATTGTGTAACTGCCTACGACTGAGTAATCTTTTCAAAAGGATACCATCGTGGATACGCAATTGGACCAAGAAAAACTCAGAGCCATGGCCGCCGAGTTGGCCAAGGACATCA
>NZ_CAXPXK010000017.1:0-17064 GCF_964221125.1 Alloalcanivorax sp. | reverse complement strand
CCCAGGCGCCTGACCGCCGCCACCAGCGCCTCGGCGATGGCCGGCTCGGCGCTGCTGTGCCCCGCCGCCGGCACCCAGTTGAGCCGGCTGTCAGGCAGCGCCTGGTGCAGCAGCCAGGCCTGCTCCGGCGGGCACACCATGTCATAGCGGCCGTGCACGATCTCCACCGGGCAGGTGAGCGCGCCGGCGCGGGGCAGAATCGGGCGTTCCAGAAAGCCGCCGTTGACGAAGTAATGGGTTTCCAGCTGCGCCATGGCGCGGGCGTTGTGGTCGACGTTGATCTCCGGCGGCGGATCCAGGCTCGACAGACGCGCTTCCCAGAGCGTCCACTCGCGGGCCAGACGTTCGCCGTCCGGCCCCGGCAAGGCGCGGTGATAACGGGTGACCAGGTCGCCCTCGCCGGGCGGCAGCGCTTCCAGCAGGCGCGCCCACAGGTCCGGGTAAAAGCGCGCCGCGCCCCGGTCGGTGTAGAGCCAGTCGATGTCCTGTTGCCGGCACAGGAACACGCCGCGCAACACCAGCGACGCCACCCGTGACGGGAAATCCAGGGCGTAGGCCAGCGCCAGCGTGACGCCCCAGGAGCCGCCCAGCACCACCCGCCAGCGGGGAATCATCAGGTGCTCGCGGATGCGCTCCAGGTCGGCGACCAGATCCGGCAGAGTGTTATGCTCGGTGCTGGCGTAGGGGCGGCTGCGCCCGGCGCCGCGCTGGTCGAACACCACGATGCGGTAGCGTTGCGGGTCGAACAGCCGCCGCAGCAACGGCGAGCTGCCGCCGCCGGGGCCGCCGTGCAGGGCCACCACCGGCTCACCGTCCGGGTTGCCGCTCTGCTCCACATACAATAAATGGTCGTCGCCCACATCCAGGTACTGGCGATGGTAGGGCTCGATTGGGGGGAATAATGACATGGGTGACATCCGCCGCTGGGCTCGGCTGACAGCATACTGTCTGCTGGTGGCCCTGCAACCGCTGCTCACCGGCTGCGAGACGCCGCCGCCGGAAGCGGCCCTGCGCGAGGCCGTGGCGGAACTGGAAAGCGGCCTGGAAGGCGGCGACGTGGGCGCGGTGATGGACCGGCTGGCGGCGGATTTCCGCTACCGGGACCTGGACCGCAAAGCGGCCGGCCGCCGTCTGGTGGGGGTGTTCCTGCGCTACCCCAAGCGCCAGGTCAGTTTTCTCAACGTGGACGTGGCGCTTGATCCGGTGACGCTGCGCGAGGCGGAGGTCACGTTCAACGCTCTGGTGTGGGGCGGTCGCGCCACGCTGCCGGAGGACGCGGACAGTTTCCGGGTGCGGAGTCGTTGGCGCGAAGCGGGTGGGGATTGGGTGTTGGTGGATCTGGAGGCGCGGGGGTTGAGCGAGTAGAGGGCCCGCTCGCACAGGCCCTGCCCTCATGGGCCACTGGCATCCGAGCTGCTAGTCGTCGCCGCTGAACTCCGCTTCCATGTCCAGCTCCTTGATCTTGCGGGTAAGGGTGTTGCGCCCCCAGCCGAGCAGCGCCGCCGCGTCCCGTTTGCGGCCGCCGGTGTGCTGCAGGGCCACCTCGATCATGGTGCGCTCGAACTCCGGCACCGCCTGCTCGAGAATCCCGCGGTCGCCACGGGCCAGGGCCCGGTCGGCCCAGTGGCGCAGGGACTTGAGCCAGTCGCCACCGGTTTCCGTGGGCTTGCTGCCGCTCTGGCGCAGCTCAGGCGGCAGGTCGTCGACCAGCACTTCCCTGCCCGAGGCCATCACCGTCAGCCAGCGGCAGGTGTTTTCCAGCTGCCGCACGTTGCCCGGCCAGGGCATGGCGGCGAGATATTTTTCGGTGTCCTTGTGCAGCACCTTGGGGTCGACCCCCAGTTCCTGGGCGGCGTGCTGGAGAAAATAGCCGGCCAAGGCGGGGATGTCCTCGCGGCGCTCGGCGAGACGCGGAATGTGAATGCGGATCACATTGAGGCGGTGGAACAGGTCCTCCCGGAAGTCGCCGTCGCGCACCAGTTTTTCCAGGTCCTGGTGGGTGGCGGCGATGATGCGCACGTCCACATGGATCGGCGTGGTGCCACCCACCCGGTAGAACTCATTCTCCTGCAGCACGCGCAGCAAACGGGTCTGGGCCTCCAGCGGCATATCGCCGATTTCATCGAGAAACAGGGTGCCGCCGTTGGACTGCTCGAAACGCCCGACCCGCTGGCTGTTGGCGCCGGTGAAAGCGCCCTTCTCGTGGCCGAACAGTTCCGATTCGATCAGGTCCTTGGGGATCGCCGCCATATTCAGCGCCACGAAGTTCTTCTCGCGGCGCATGGAGTGGCGGTGCAGGGCCCGGGCCACCAGCTCCTTGCCGGTGCCCGACTGGCCGTTGATCAGCACCGTGACGTTGGAGTGGCTGAGCCGGCCGATGGCGCGGAACACCTCCTGCATGGCTGGCGCCTCGCCGATGATCTCGGTGGGCGTTTCCGCCGCCGGCGCCACGAACTCCTCGTCGTTCTCCTTGCGGTGCTTGATCGCCCGCTTGACCAGTGCCACCGCCTCGTCCACGTCGAACGGCTTGGGCAGGTATTCGAACGCCCCGCCCTGGTAGGACGCCACCGCCGAGTCCAGGTCGGAATGGGCGGTCATGATGATCACCGGCAGATTGGGGTTCTTGCGCTGCAGGATCTTGAGCATGCGCAGGCCGTCGGTGCCCGGCATGCGCACATCGGAAATCAGCACGTCGGGCTCGGCGCCGCCCTCGTCGAGGCGGTTGAGGGCCTCGTCGGCGTCTTCAAAACATACCGGCTGGTAGCCTTCCTGGCCGAGCGCCTTTTCCAGCACCCAGCGAATGGAGCGGTCGTCGTCGATCACCCAAATGGTTGCGGTCATGATCCTTTGCTCTCCGTTGTATCCACCGGTTCCATGGGCAGCAGCAGGCTGAAGCAGGTGCGCCCGGGCTCGCTGTCGCACTCAATCAGACCTTGGTGCTGGCTGATGATCGACTGGGCGATGGACAGCCCCAGCCCCGAGCCGTTGGCCCGGCCGCTGACCATGGGATAAAAAATCGTTTCCTGGAGCTCCTGGGAGATCCCCGGGCCGTTGTCTTCGATGTCCACCCGCAGCACCAGCCGGTGGCGCTGCACGCCGATGGTGAACTGGCGCAGCGCGCGGGTGCGCATCACCACGCGGGCGTCCTCGGTGCCGGCTTCCAGCAACGCCTGCATGGCGTTGCGCATCAGGTTCAGGAGCACCTGAATCAGCTGGTCCCGGTCGGCGATCACTTCCGGCAGGCTGACGTCGTAATCGCGGCGCAGCAGCACCCCTTCCGGGTACTCCGCCAGCAACAACTGCCGCACATGCTCCAGGCATTCGTGAATATTGACCGGCGCGAACGCCGGCGGCTTACGCGGGCCCAGCATCCGGTCCGCCACCGAGCGCAGGCGGTCCGCCTCGTCGATGATCACCCGGGTGTATTCCGCCAGTTCCGGATCCGGCAGCGCCCGCTCGAGCAGCTGGGCGGCGCCGCGGATACCGCCCAGGGGGTTCTTGATCTCATGGGCGACGCCCCGCACCAGCGCGCGGGTGGCCTGGTGTGCGTGCATCAGCCCCTCTTCCCGGGTAATACGCAGCAGCCGGTCAAGGGACTGCATCTCCACCAGCAGCGCCATGTTCTGGCCACGCTCATGGATCGGGCTGACGCTGTAATCGACCATCGCCTGCTGCCCCGGCGCCACGTTGAGCCGGGCTTCGCGGCGGGTGAACGGGTGCCCCTCGTCCATGCACTGTTGCAGGGCACCCCGCGCGTCCTCGTCATCGAAAAAGTACTCCGGCAACCGCTGCCCGATTATTCGAGAGGCACTGGTGGCCAGCAGCATTTCCGCCGCCGGATTGAGGTAGCGCACGCGCAGGTCGCCGTCGAGCATCATTACCGCGGTACGGAGATGATCCAGCAGCCGTTTTTGCAGCACCGTGTCTGTCGTCATAGTTCGGGCCATAACAGGGCATAAGCAATTATCAGGCCACCCGTGAGAGCGCCTTCACAGGGCAGCAGGCGGGTAGAGGACGTGTCCTTCACGGTGCAGTCTAGGAGGTATGGCGGGAGGGTGCACACTTTTGGTGCAGAAGGGTTCAGTCGTCGGAGGGGCGGATAACGCGCTGGGCACTGCCGCCCACCGCGGCACCGCCGCCACGCTCCGCGCCGGCGCCCCGGTCGGCGCCGCTGCCGGTGGTGGCGGAGCCGCCACGTTCGGCCCGGCCACCGAAGGTGGGAAAGGCGGAGCCTTTGCCCTGGCCCTGGCCGCCGCCGCTATCGGCGGTGGTACGCATCACGTAGAACAGCACCGGCTCGGACTCGATCAGCACTGTGCCGTCGCCGTCACGCACCTGCACCACCAGGGTGTGCTCGCCGGGATTGGGAAAGTCCATGGCGTTGCCCTCAAGCGGCGTGCCGTTGTCGAGAATCACCAGCCGGTGCCCGCTTTTCAGCGACGGCGACAGCGATACCTGAACCTGGATCGGGTTGTCCTGGGGAAGGCGCAGGTTGGCGCCGGCGTCCGGCGCGGTGATCGACACCGCCTCATAGCCCGTATCCGGCGGCTCCGGTGGTTCCGGCGGCGCATCGCCCCGGGATGCGGCGCGCCGCTCCACCGGCGGGCTGTCCATGGTGTTGGTGGGGCCCACTTTCACTTCCTCGGCGCGCTTCTTGTCCGGCGGGTTGTCGGTGAACACCACGTTGCCGTCGGCGTCCACGGTGCGGTAGATGCCTTTCGAGCCGCCGGCTTCATCGGGGCGGTCGACATTCTCTGTTTGCGCGCCGGCCAGCAGTGGCATGACGCACAGTAATAGGGGCCACCAGATTTTCATTGGTCTCATCCTTGTTGGGTCTGACCTTGATTCTGACTCCGGGGTACCCGCAAAAAAAGGGCCCGGCCCGCAAAATCCATCGCGACACCTCTAAGAGCCCGGCTTGTAGGAGCTTGCTTGCAAGCGAAAGGCCGGCAACGCCGGCCGGCAGGATACCAGAGAGGTTCTTTGTACTGCGGCCAGAGGGGCTCTGGTATCCCGCCGGGTGGCTGAAAAGCCACCCTTTCGCGGGCATGGCCCGCTCGCACAAACAAAAAAAGCCCGGCGCGAAGGCCGGGCTTTTCGGGGACTGCGGTCGCCATGAGGCTTAGCAGCTGTAGTACATGTCGAACTCGACCGGATGCGGGGTCATGTTCAGACGCTCCACTTCGCTGCGCTTGAGCTCGATGTAGCCTTCCAGCATGTCCTTGGTGAACACGTCGCCCTGGGTCAGGAACTCGTGATCGGCTTCCAGAGCATCCAGCGCCATGGTCAGAGTGTGCGCCACGGTGGGGATGTCCTTGGCTTCTTCCGCCGGCAGATCGTAGAGATCCTTGTCCATGGCGTCGCCCGGGTGGATCTTGTTCTTGATGCCGTCCAGGCCGGCCATCATCAGTGCCGCGAAGCACAGGTACGGGTTGGCGGACGGATCCGGGAAGCGGGTCTCGATACGACGCGCTTTCGGGTTGCTCACCCACGGAATGCGGATGGAAGCGGAACGGTTACGGGCGGAGTACGCCAGCATTACCGGGGCTTCGAAGCCGGGCACCAGACGCTTGTAGGAGTTGGTGGAACCGTTGGTGAAGGCGTTCAGGGCGCGTGCGTGCTTGATCACGCCACCGATGTAGAACAGCGCTTCTTCGGACAGGCCCGCGTACTCGTCACCGGCGAACAGGTTCTTGCCGTCTTTGGCCAGGGACATGTGCACGTGCATACCGGAACCGTTATCACCGATCAGCGGCTTGGGCATGAAAGTGGCGGTCTTGCCGTAGGCGTGGGCCACGTTGTGCACGCAGTACTTGAGGATCTGCACTTCGTCGGCTTTCTTGGTGAGGGTGTTGGCGCCCACACCGATCTCGCACTGGCCCGCGGTGCCCACTTCGTGGTGATGCACTTCGATTTCCAGGCCCATCTGCTCCATGGCGGAACACATGGCGCCACGCAGGTCGTGCAGGCTGTCCACCGGGGGTACCGGGAAGTAGCCGCCTTTGACGCCGGGACGGTGACCGATGTTGTTCTTCTCGAACTCATCGGCGGACACCCAGGCCGCTTCTTCGGAGTAGATGTTGTACATGGCGCCGGACATGTCGGACTTCCACTGTACCGAATCGAACACGAAGAATTCCGGCTCCGGGCCGAACAGAGCGGTGTCGGCGATACCGGTGGACTTCAGGTATTCCTCGGCGCGCAGCGCCACGGAGCGCGGATCACGCTCGTAACCCTGCATGGTGGTCGGCTCAACGATGTTGCAACGCAGGTTCAGCGTGGCCACGTCGGTGAACGGGTCGAGAACGGCGGTTTCGTCTTCGGGCAGCAGAATCATGTCGGATTCGTTGATGCCTTTCCAACCGGCGATGGAGGAACCATCGAACATCTTGCCGTCCTGGAAGAAGTCGTCGTCGATTTCGCCGACGGGAAGGGTCACGTGCTGCTCTTTACCATGGCTGTCGGTAAAACGCAGATCCACCCACTTCACGTCGTTATCTTTAATCAGTTTCAGCGTCTTTTCAGACATTGTTGAGCGTCCTCCTGGAACGGGTATGTGTCTGGCTACTCGCCTCCGCCGGAGCGGGCACGCGAAGAGCCGTTATTCTCGGCCACCGGGGCCTGCATGCCAATAGGTCAGCAAATACTGTGCCAGCCCTTTTTTGGCGCAGCAGCTTGTATTGAGCCCGATCAGCGCGCCTGTATCCGGATATCATGCACCGAAACGGTGCTTTCTTGGTATTTGTGCACCACTAGAGTGCAACGGAAGGTTCACCAACCCGCAGGGTGATCACCACCTCCAGGTCGCCCTCCTCCGTGGCCAGCACCTCGTGGCCATTGATTCGGCACCAGGCGGGAATGTCGTTGAGCGCCCCCGGGTCCGTGCAGGTTACCCTCAGCACCTCCCCCTGCGCCAGTTCGGCGACCTTGTTCTGGGTCTTGATCACTGGAATGGGGCACAGCTGGCGGCGCACATCCAGTTCGTGAAGGGTTTCGTCGGTCATCGCGGTCAGGCCACCAGCCAGGTTTTCGGGATGTCTTCGGGCCGTGCCGGCGCGATGCGCACCTCGCGGGCAACGCCGCCCGGGTCCTTGACCTCCACGGTGACGGTGTCGTCGCCGCGGCCCTTGGAGTAGCGCGCCACGATGGCGGCGGCCTGCTCCAGCTCCGCTTCCGATTCGAAGCGTCCGTCCACCAGCGCCAGCGGGCCGGGGCAACTGACCGTGGTGAGGCTGGTGAACTGGTAGCGGTAGCCTTCCAGGAAGCGGTTCTCGCCTTCCTCGCGGCTGATGATCAGCTTCAGGTGCGGCTGCGGGCGGATATGCCGGCCCACTTTCAGCAGCATGATGTCGTCCAGCTCGTAGCGGCGCTCGTTGCGGGCCTGCCACAGGTCGGCCAGCTTGCGGGAATAGGATTCGTCGGTCAGGAAGCAGCAGCCGCCGGAGGGCTGGGCGTAGTCCTCCAGGCCGAAACGCCGGGCCAGCTCGATCTGTGGCTTGCGGTTGCGGCCGGAGAAATCGTGCAGCCGCGAGCGGTCCACCCAGCCCTCGCGCTCGGGCAAAGTCTCGGGCAGGTTGAGCGCGCTGAGCGGGCGCAGCAGGCGGTCGTCGGCGCCGGACTCGCTGCTGATAATGGGCATGGTTTCCTTGCGCTGGCTCTTGGGCCGCTGGCCCACCACCTCGCCGGTGATGATGAAGTCGAAGCCCTTCTCGCCGGCCAGCTCACGGGCCTTGTTCAGCATCAAGGTGGCCTGGTTGACCATGAAGATCTTGCAGTCCAGGCAGGGGTTCAGATGGGCGCCGTAGCCGTGCTTGGGGTTGAGCACCACATCCTTGTACTCCTCGGAGATATCAATGATGTGCAGCTTGATGCCCAGCTCCTCGGCCACCCAGAGGGCGTTGTTGCGCTTGTTCTTGTCCTTGTCTTTCTTGCGGATCGCGTGGGTGTGGCCCTCCACGCAGAAGCCGGTGAAGAAGTTCACCCCTTCCACGTGAATGCCCTGCTCCTGCATCACTTTTACCGCCAGCATGGAGTCCAGCCCGCCGGACACCAGCGCGATGGCGCGGCGCTGGAGCGGGTCGGCGCTGGGCCGGGTGACGGGTGCGACTGCCTCGGACATAACAATACTCGCCCTGTTTTAAAGGAGATGGTCGGAAACGGGCGGCAGAGTATAGCAAATCACGCTTTGTTGACGAAGCGCCGGGGTCAGGGCGCTGCGGGGGCTTCCGGCAGGCGGGCCACGGCGAACTCGCGCTTGGCGAGCGTCAGCCGGCGGGCCACCGGCTCCAGCTTCCAGTCCAGGCCGTCGAGATGATCCTCGACGATGCGGCAGCGGCGCAGCAGGCCGTCGTCGTTGGCGATCTGAATGTTCAGCCCGGGCCGGGCGTTGAGCTCCAGCATCAACGGGCCCTTGTGCTTGTCCATTACCAGGTCCACGCCCAGATAACCCAGGCCGGTGAGCTCATAGCAGCGCGCCGCCAGCTCCAGGCAGGCTTCCCAGTCGGGAATCTGCACGCCGGCCACCGGATGGGCGGTGTCCGGGTGCCGGTCGATCTTCAGGTTGTGCCAGGTGCCGCTCAGGGTAACGCCGGTGGCGATGTCCACGCCCACGCCGATGGCGCCCTGGTGCAGGTTGGCCTTGCCGTCGGACTGTCGAGTGGGCAGGCGCAGCATGGCCGCCACCGGGTAGCCCTTGAGCACGATGATGCGCACGTCCGGCACGCCGCCGATGCTGATGCGGTCGAACAGGTCGGTGGAGCGCACCCGGTACTCGATCAGGGCGCGGTCGCGGTGGCCGCCCAGGGAATAGATGCCGGAGATGATCCCGGAGATATGAAACTCCAGCTCCTCGGGGCTGATCATGCGGCCGGAGGCGCCGCGGTAGTAGCCCTCGAAGCGGTCCGAGATCACCATGATGCCGTCGCCGCCGGCACCCTGGGCCGGCTTGATCACGAAGTCACCGTGGGTCTCGACGATGTGCTGGAGCTTGCTGATGCCCTGCTCGGTATCAATGATCCCGTACATGTCCGGCACCTGGATGCCGGCGTCCAGGGCCAGCTTCTTGGTGCGGATCTTGTCGTCCACCAGCGGGTACAGGCGCCGGTCGTTGTAGGCCAGCACATAGTCGCCGTTGCGCTGGTTGATGCCCATCACGCCACGGCGGCGCAGGGCCCTCCAGGTGCGGATTCCGAACATCAGCGGCCACCTTCATCGGTCATCGCCCGGAAGCGCATCAGCTCCGCCAGGCGATAACCCCGGTAATGGCCCATCAGCACCATCACCGCCGCCAGCACCAACAACACGCCGGGGAAGGTGAACACGAAGTACACCAGCGGCTGCCAGACCATCAGCAGGTGACACAGCACCGCCGCGATCAGGGTGCCGATGGCCACCTTCAGCGACTGGCCGCCGCCACGCTCCTCCCAGACGATCGAGATACGCTCGATCACCATGGTCAGAATCACCATCGGGAACAGCGCCACCGACAGGCCGGTGGAGAGCCCCAGCTTGTAGCCCACCAGGCTGATCAGCGCCATCAGGATCACCACGAAGGTGAGCACGATCGACAGCCGCGCCAGTAACTGTAATTTCAGGTGTTCCAGATAGCCGCGCACCGACAGCCCGATGGCGGTGATGAAGGTGAACAGCAGCACGCCCCAGATCACCTCGGTTTCGCGGAACGCCAGGGCGATCAGCACCGGCGTGAAGGTGCCCAGGGTCTCCATGCCGACCAGTGAGCGAATCAGCAGCACCAGCAGCACGCCCACCGGAATCATCATCAGGATGCGGAACAGCTGCTGGGACGGCACCGGCAGCTCATACAGGGAATAGTCGATAAAGCTGCTCTGATCCTGGAAACGCAGCGACTGGGCCAGCTGCAGCGCGCTCATCTCGTTGCGGTGAACGCCGAAATCCACATCCGCGTTGCGGGCGCCTTCCAGCGCCAGCAGCGGCTTGTCGCCGCTCCACCACACCAGCCGGTCCTCCGGCAGCCCCTGGCGGCCGTCCAGCGGGTTGAAATACAGCCAGCTTTTGCCGTTGTAGGTGCGCAGCCACAGCTCCGGTTCCTGGTCGCGGCTCTCGTTGAGCTCCAGGGTATGCACCGGCTCGGCGGGGATGTGCGCCACCGCCAGCAACAGATCGACCACCCGGGCGCGGTTCTCCGGGCTGCGGTCGCCGCCGAGCAGCAGGCGCACATTGTCGCTTTCCATGTTGTTGACGCGCTTGATGGTCTCGCTGACGAAGGTCTCCACGTCCGCGGAGTGCTGGCGGATCGGCGCCAGCAGGGCATCGGCGGCGAGCCGCTCCGGGCCCTCCAGCGGCGGCGCGGCGCGGAACTGGGGGCCGTCCTCGGGCACCGACGCCGGTTCGGCGAAGCGCGAGGTGAGCATCAACCGGTAATACAGGTTCTGCCGTCCCTCGGCCCGGCGCGCCGACCAGGTGACCACCCGGTTGCCGTTCTCCCGGTTGACGTTGACGCCGTAGTTGTTGGAAATAAAGCTTTCATTGAGGGCGGTGAAACCGCTCTCCAGCGGCGGCACGTACATGCGCGCCTTGATCGGGGTGTTCTCCCGCGCCTGGAAACTGACCTGGGCGTCCACCACCCATACCGGGTCACTCTCGCTCTCGGTGAGCGGCACTTTCTGGACCAATATCTGGTAGGCAATACTGCCAACCCCCAGCAACAACAAAAAAGCGGCGAGCAGCCGGGCGTGCAATTTCACAGAACGCATTTTTCAGCCTTATTCCAATACTTTCGTCACGGGCGGTCAGCCACGGAACGGGAGCCAGCCCTGGCGCCCGTCGACGGTTCCTCGGCCCGCGCGGCCGTTCGGCGCACGTTGCTGAGACCGGCTGACCCGTGTTTGGTTGCGACATTCTAGGGCAGTCAGAGGCCAACCGGAGCAACAAAAGTAAAACTTTGCACCGGGTCACATTATGCCATGACACACCTTCGTGTGGCTTCCGTGGGTACAAGGGCTGTACAATGCGCCGCCTAATCCGCCTCCCACTCCGTTTCACGGGCCCTTCCGGCCGGTCGCGGACGCATTTTCACGCTGGTCCGCCAACGGACGGAGAGCGACTTTTTTCCCTACGGAGCCATTTCTGTGATTGAACGCCTGCGCAATATCGCCATCATCGCCCACGTTGACCACGGCAAGACCACCCTGGTGGACAAGCTGCTGCAACAGTCCGGCACCCTGGGAGATCGCGCCGGCGACGTGGAACGGGTGATGGACTCCAACGACCTGGAGAAGGAACGGGGCATCACCATCCTCTCCAAGAACACCGCCCTCAAGTACGGCGACTACCAGATCAACATCGTCGACACCCCCGGCCACGCCGACTTCGGCGGCGAGGTGGAGCGGGTCATGTCCATGGTCGACTCGGTGCTGCTGCTGGTGGACGCGGTGGACGGCCCCATGCCGCAAACCCGCTTCGTGACCCAGAAGGCGTTCGCCGCCGGCCTCAAGCCGATCGTGGTGGTCAACAAGGTGGACCGCCCCGGCGCCCGTCCGGACTGGGTCATCGACCAGGTGTTCGACCTGTTCGACACCCTCGGCGCCAGCGACGAGCAGCTCGACTTCCCGGTGGTCTACGCCTCCGCCCTCAACGGCGTGGCCGGCCCGGAAGCGGACCAGCTCGGCGACGACATGACCTTCCTGTTCCAGACCATCATCGACCGCGTACCGGCGCCGGAAGTGGAACAGGACGGCCTGTTCCAGATGCAGATTTCCTCGCTGGACTACAACAGCTACCTGGGCGTGATCGGCATCGGCCGCATCAAGCGCGGCAAAATCAAAGCCAACTCCACGGTCAAGATCATCGACCGCGAAGGCAAGGTGCGTAACGGCCGCATCCTGCAGATCATGGGCTACCACGGCCTCGACCGGGTGGACGTGCCGGAAGCCGGCGCCGGCGACATCGTCTGCGTCACCGGCATGGACCCGCTGGATATCTCCGACACCCTGTGCGACCCCAACAAGGTGGAGGCCCTGCCGCCGCTGACCGTGGACGAGCCCACCGTGAGCATGGTGTTCCACGTCAACACCTCGCCGTTCGCCGGCCAGGACGGCAAGTTCGTCACCAGCCGCCAGATCCGCGAGCGCCTGGAAGCGGAGCTCAAGCACAACGTGGCCCTGCGCGTGGAAGAGACCGGCAGCGCCGACCAGTTCCGCGTCTCCGGTCGTGGCGAGCTGCACCTGTCGGTACTGATCGAGAACATGCGCCGTGAAGGCTTCGAGCTGGCCGTGGGCCGCCCGCAGGTGATCGTGCGCGAGGTGGACGGCAAGAAGCAGGAGCCCTACGAGAACGTCATGGCCGACGTGGAAGAGCAGCACCAGGGCGCCATCATGGAGCAACTGGGCCTGCGCCGCGGCGAGATGACCAACATGGAGCCGGACGGCAAGGGCCGGGTGCGCCTCACCTTCATCGTGCCCAGCCGCGGCCTGATCGGCTTCCGCAGCCTGTTCCTGACGCTCACCTCCGGCACCGGCATCCTCAACAGCACGTTCAGCCACTACGGTGAGTTCAAGGCCGGCGACATGGCCCAGCGCAACAACGGCGTGCTGGTCTCCATGGTCAAAGGCAAGGTGCTGGCGTTCGCCCTGTTCAACCTGCAGGAGCGCGGCCGCATGCTGATCGAGCCCAACGTGGAAGTCTACGAAGGCCAGCTGATCGGCATCCACAGCCGCGGCAACGACCTGGTGGTGAACCCCACCAAGGGCAAGCAGCTCACCAACATGCGCGCCTCCGGCACCGATGAGAACGTGATTCTCACCCCGCCGGTACGCTTCAGCCTGGAGCAGGCCCTGGACTTCATCGAAGACGACGAGCTGGCGGAAATCACCCCCAACCACATCCGCCTGCGCAAGAAGCTGCTCACCGAGACCGAGCGCAAACGCGCCAGCCGCTAACAGCGGCGCCAAAAAAAGGCCCCTTCCGGGGCCTTTTTTATTGCGCCTTGTAGGAGCGGGCCCCGCCCGCGAAAGGGAGCGAAGCTCCCGGCAGGCGTTACAGCAGCCAGGCCATCAAGGCCGCGCCGAGAAACATCCCGATCAACAGGCCTTTGCGGAAGGCGCGGGTGCTGTCCGTCTCGGCACGCCCCGGCTCGCGGATGCGCTCGCGCAGCGTCGGCCCGGAGGGCGGCGGCTGGCTGGCCTCGTAGTCGGCGATCACCTCCAGCGAGCGGGCCTCATCGTCTTCGTTCACCCACACGCTGGCCAACCCGGAAGCGGGCAACTCGCCCACCGCGCCCTGCAGCATGTCGCCACGCACCTGGGCAACGATGCCGGACTGCTCCAGCAAGCCGGCCAGCATGTGCGCTTCCAGGCCGTCACCGGCTTCGTAGACACGCTTCATGGGTGGCTCTCCTCTGTTGCGCGCATCCCTGTCGACAACACGCTACCATTTACCCGCTTTTATAACCCGGGATCCGTGAATGCTGAATATTGCTCTGTTCGAGCCGGAAATACCGCCCAACACCGGCAACATCATGCGCCTGGCCGCCAACACCGGCGCCGCCCTGCATCTGATCGAGCCGCTCGGTTTCGAGCTGGATGAACGGCGCCTGCGCCGCGCCGGGCTGGACTACAGTGAATACGCCAACGTCACCGTGCACCCGGACTACCCCAGCTTCTGCCGGGACTACCCCACCGCGCGCCAGTTCGCGCTGACCACCAAAGGCGGCCCGGCGCCCAGCCAGGTACGGTTTCAGGACGGGGATGTGCTGCTGTTCGGGCCGGAAACCCGGGGCCTGCCCGCCCATATCCTGGAAGGGCTGGCGCCGGAGCAGCGGCTGCGGCTGCCGATGGGCGCCAACAGCCGCAGTCTGAATCTCAGTAACGCGGTGGCGATCACGCTCTACGAAGCCTGGCGGCAGCTCGGCTACCCCGGCGCGATCTGAACCAATTGATTACTGGACGGTGGACGGCTCGCCGTCGCCGCTCTGCTGCTTCTCGCGCTGCTGCTGGTAAAGCGCCTCGAAGTTGAGCGGCTGCAGGATCATCTGCGGGAAGGAGCCCTTGGCGACCAGATCGGACACCACTTCGCGGGCGTAAGGGAACAGCACATTGGGGCAGTAGGCGCCCAGCAGCTGATCGCGCTCTTCGCCTTCGATGCCGGCCAGGGTGAAAATACCCGCCTGCTTCACTTCGGCCAGATAGAAGGTCTTCTGCTCGTCCTCGGATTTGGCGGTGACGGTGACCGTCACTTCCACTTCGTATTCGGTGCCTTCGCCGATGCGGCGTGCGCTGTTGTTCAGCTGCACGTTCATCTTCGGCTTCCACTCCTGCAGGAAGATGTCCGGCGCCCCCGGGCACTCGAACGAGGCGTCCTTAAGGTAGACGCGCTGCAACTGGAAGGTTTTTTTCTGTTCTTCGGCCATGATTGTCTCCGTTGTTCGGTTCCGTCATCCGGCGAGCAGGTCGTCCAGTTCGCCCGTCCGCTCCAATGCGAAAAGTTCATCGCAACCGCCCACGTGGCGGTCCCCGATCCATATCTGCGGCACCGTGCGGCGGCCGCTGCGTGCCATCATTTCCCGGCGCGCTTCCGGCTCCCGGTCCACGTCGATCTCATGGACGCGGGCGTCCTTGCCCGCCAGCAAACGCTTGGCGCGCACGCAAAACGGGCACCAGCCGGTGCTGTAAAGGGTGACGTCCGCCATCAGCCCTTGGACACCGGCAGGTTATCATTGCGCCAGGCGGTGACGCCGCCCTGGATACGGTAGAGCTCGGAAAAGCCCTTGTTGCGCAGCTGGCGCCCCAGGTGCGCCGCCTGATTGCCCATCTTGCAGGTCAGGATCAGCGGCTTTTCCTTATATTTTTCCAATTCGCCCATCCGGTCCGTGACCTGGCTCTGGGGAATGTTCACACTGCCCGGGATATGCCCCTCGCGGAACTCGTCGGCGGCGCGCACGTCGACGATCACCGCATCCTTCTGATTGACCAGATTGGTGGCGAACTGCGGCGTGATGGCCTTGCCGCCACGGCGGGACTCAATCACGAAAAAGGCGCCCCACAGCGCTAAGAAGGCAAACACCAGGATATAGTGGTTGGTGACGAACTCGATGATACGATCCATGACTGCATTCCTGCCGGCGGAAAATCGGCGACAAGTATACACACCAGCGCTCGGTTAAGATAAGGCACCATGACGGAACCCGTGAAACCCCATTTTCGATTACTGACGCTGCTGATCGTGCCGGCGCTGGTGCTGACGAGCGCCGGCGCGCCCGCCGAAGAGCCCTCCGAGCAACAGCTGGAAGCGCTCAAGGAGCGCATTGAGGCGCTGTCCGAGGCCCAGCAGAAGGAAGCCCGCCAGCGCGACTCGGTGCAGAGCGAGCTGCGCGAGGCGGAAACCCGGGTCGGCGAGCTGACCCGCGAGCGGCGCCAATTGGAGCGCGACGCCCGCCAGGCCGAGTCCCGCCTGGCCCGGCTGGAGGCCGAGCAGGCGGAACTGGCCGAAGAAAAGAAGGTGCAGCTGCGCTGGCTGGTGAAGACGGTGCGCGCCAGCTATCAGAGCGGCCGCGAAGAGCGGCTGAAGCTGATGCTCAACCAGCAGGAGCCGGACCAGATCGCGCGCCTGCTGCGCTACCAGGAATACTTCCAGCGCGCCCGCACCGACCGCCTCGCCAACCTGGAAGACGAACTGGTGGAGCTGCGCCGGGTGGCGCAAGAAGTGGCCGACGCCCGCGCCGACCTGCTGGATCGCCGCACCGCGCTGGCGCGCAGCCAGGAGCAGCTGGAGCAGGCCGCCCGCGAACGGGAGACCACCCTGGCCAAACTGGAACGCTCCCTGGACCAGCGCGGCGGCGACATCGACCGCCTGCGCGCCGACCAGCAGCGCCTGGAAAAGCTGCTCGCCGAGATGGAGCGCAGCATGCCGGAAATGGCCCCCGCCGACCGCGGCACGCCGTTCGCCAAACTGGCCGGCGAGCTGCCCTGGCCGGTGCCCGGCGAAGTGCTGTCGAGCTTCAACTCCAGCCGTGAAGGCGCGTTGCGCTGGGAAGGCGTGGTGCTGGCCGCCGAGGAAGGCACGCCGGTGCGCGCCATCCACCCGGGCCGGGTGGTGTTCGCCGACTGGATGCGCGGCTACGGCCTGCTCACCATCGTCGACCACGGCGGTGGCTACCTGACGCTGTACGGCTACAATCAAAGCCTGCTGCGCGATGTGGGCGAGTGGGTCGCGGTGGGCGACACCCTGGCCCTGGCCGGCCAGTCCGGCGGTAACAGCCGCAGCGCGCTGTACTTCGAAATACGCAACCGGGGCAAGGTGGTGAACCCGACACGCTGGTGCGACCGCCGTGTTACACTGCCGCCCATTGCCCGAAACTAGTGTCCAATGATGCCCTTGGTCTGGGGAATTACATGCTGAAAACGTCTCACCCCCTGCTCCGCCGCACCGCTCTGAGCGCCACCCTGCTCCTCACCGTATCCGTCTCCGCCCCGACCCTGGCCGCCGACCCCGAAGTCGATGAACAGGCCCGCCAGGACGGCGTGCCGGTCACCGAGCTGCGCGCCTTCGCGGAAGTGCTGGAGCGGGTGCGCGGCGCCTATGTGCAGGACGTGGACGAGAAAGAGCTGATCCAGGCGGCGATCCGCGGCATGTTGATGGAGCTCGACCCGCACTCCTCCTACCTGACCCCGGACCAGTTCGAGGACCTGCAATCCACCACCAGCGGCGAGTTCGGCGGCCTGGGTCTGGAAGTGACCATGGAAGACGGCTTCGTCAAAGTGGTCTCGCCGATCGACGACTCCCCCGCCAGCCGCGCCGACATCCAGGCCGGCGACCTGATCCTCAAGATCGACGACACCTTCGTCAAAGGCCTGAGCCTGGCGGAAGCGGTGGAGCTGATGCGCGGCGAGGCCGGCTCGGAAGTGACCCTCTCGGTGCTCAGCGACGGCGACGAAAAGCCGCGCCCGGTGACGCTCAAGCGCGACCGCATCAAAGTGGAAAGCGTGAAAAGCGAAGTGCTGGAGCCCGGCTACGGCTACCTGCGCGTGTCCCAGTTCCAGAACAACACCGGTCACGAAGCCAAGAAAGCCCTGAACGAATTGAAAGCCG